>PMOU01000576.1:1362-4446 GCA_003161205.1 Actinomycetota bacterium
CGGGCGAGAAAGGCGTTCCCCATGGCCGTCCAACAGGCCGTCACTATGCCGCCGTCGGGAGTGTTGCTCTGCGGCAGCGTGCCACCGCTCGCGGACTCCTACTATCCGCGTCCCGAGACCGGGCCCGGCCTGGCGGACCGGCTGCGACCCGGGGAGACCGTCGCGCTGGTGCACGGCACCGAGACCGACGTGGCGCCGGCCGTCCAGGGCGGCACGGGCAAGACGCAGCTGGCGGTGGAGTTCGCCCACGCGATGTGGCACAGCCGGGCGGTGGAGGTCCTGGTCTGGGTGACCGCGACCAGCCGGGAATCGGTCCTCGCCGGCTTCGCGCAGGCGGCCAACGCGGTCGACGCCAGCCAGCCGGACGAGGACGCCGAGGCGGCCGCGGCGCGCTTCGTCGCCTGGATGGCGCACACCAGACGGCCGTGGGCGCTGATCATCGACGATCTGGCCGAGCCTGCTGACCTGCAGGACCTGTGGCCGGCCGGGGCCGGCGGCCGGATCGTGATCACCACCGCGCTGCGCGGCACCGCGCTGCGCGACCGGGATCTCACGGTGATCCCGGTGGCCGGGCTGAGCCGCCGCGAAGCGCTGTCCTACCTCACCGCCCGGCTCACCGACTTCTCCGACCAGCGGATCGAGGCGCTGGATCTCGGCGAGGACCTCGACGGCCTGCCCCTGGGGCTGGCCCAGGCCACCGCGGTGATGAGAACCCGCGGGCAGGACTGCCGGGAGTACCGTGCGCAGCTGGCCGAGCGGCGCCCGCACATGCCCGCCGTCGACGGCGTGTCGGCGGCGGTCCTGGCCACCTGGTCCATCGCCGCGGAATGCGCCCACGAGCTGCCGCCCGCCGGGCTGGCCTGGCCGACCCTGGTCGTGGCCGCCCTGCTGGACCACCACGGGGTCCCCGGCGACGTGCTGACCAGCCCGGCCGCGTGCAGCTACATCACCGGCCGGCCGAGTACCGGAGGCGCCGCGGATCAGAACGTCGTACGCGCCGCCATCAACAACCTGGCCCAGGTCGGGCTGGTCACCATCGATCCGGCCAGCGCGGTGCGCACGGTGCAGATGCACGCCAGCGTGCAGGCCGCCGTGCGCGCCTACCTGCCGCGGGCCGACCTGGAGCAGGTCGTGCTGGCCGCCGCGGACGCGCTGCTCGAGACCTGGCCGGAAGACGACGGACCCGCGGCCGGGCACATCCAGCCGAGCCCGGCCCGGCCCGGCCCGGGCCAGCCGGGCCAGCTGGGCCAGAGCCAGGGCCAGCCGGGTCAGGGCCAGCTCGATCAGGGCCAGCCGGGTCAGGCTCAGCTGGATCAGGCGCTGCGGGACTGCACCGCCGCGCTGCGGGCCCACGACGGCGGGGCGCTGTGGCAGCCCGCCGCGCACCCGGTGCTGTTCCGCGCCGGGCTGTCGCTCGAGCACAGCAGGCTGAGCAGTTCGGCCATCGCGTACTGGAGGTCCATGCTGGCCACGAGCACCCGGCTGCTCGGCCCGGCCCACGCCCACGTCGTCGAGGCCAGGGACCGGCTGGCGGCGGCCTACGAAGCAGCCGGGAAATCCGCCGACGCCATCGCGGTGTTCGCCGCCGCGCTCGCCGACCGGGAACGGAATTCCGGACCTGAGCACGCCCAGACCATCGCGGCCCGTGGCCGCCTCGCCCACGCCTACGCCAGCGCGGGCCGGCCTGCCGAGGCCGTTGTCCTCTACGAGCGCGCGGTGGCCGACTCCGACCGGCTGCTCGGCTCGGCGCACCCGATCAGCCTGGACGCACGCGCCAGCCTGGCGCAGGCCTACCAGACGGCAGGTGAGCTGGGAGAGGCGATCGGCGTCTACCAGATACTGCTGGCGGGATCTGAGCGCATGCTGGGCTCCGGGCACCCCACCACGCTGAGCGCGCGCGCCAGCCTCGGGGCCGCTTACGCGGCCAACGGGCAGCTGCGGGAGGCGATCGGGCAGTACGAGCGGGCGGTGGCCGACCAGGAGCGGATGCACGGCCGCGACCATGCCGAGACGATCGCAGCGCGAGCCAGCCTCGCCTCGGCGTTCCGGGCCGCGGGGAAGCAGAAAGACGCCATCGCGCAGTACGAACGGGTGCTGGCTGACCGCGAGCGGCTCCAGGGCGCCGACCATCCCGACACGATCGCGGCCCGCGCCAACCTCGCCTACGCCTACCGCGGCGCGGGACGGCTCAAGGACGCGATCCCCCAGTACGAACGCACGCTGGCCGACCGGGTGCGGATCAACGGCGCCGATCACCGGGACACCCTCACCGCCCGCGGTAACCTCGCCGCCTGCTACCAGCAGGCCCGCAGGCTGACCGACGCCATCCCGCAGTACGAACGCACGGTGGCCGACAGCGAGCGGATGCTCGGGGCCGGCGACATGGACACGCTGACCACCCGCTGCAACCTCGCCACCGCCTACTACACGGCCGGCCGGCTCGCCGATGTGGTCGTGGTCTTGCAAAGAGCCCTCAGCGACTGCGAGAAATACCTTGGAGCTGATCACCAGATGACCCAGACCGTGCGCGAGAACCTCGACGCCGCCACCCTGGCCTAGATCCAGCAGGCCCAAATGGAGCAGACACCGTCGGAGCAAACACCGATGGACCAGACACCGCGGAGGCACCATGGCATCCCATCCCTATGACTTCGTCATCATCGGCGGCGGATCCGCTGGCAGCGCCCTGGCCAACCGGCTCTCGGCCGACCCGGGCCAACGGGTCCTCGTGCTCGAAGCGGGCCGGCCCGACTACATCTGGGATCCGTTCATCCACATGCCCGCCGCGCTGACCTTCCCCATCGGCAGCCGGTTCTACGACTGGAAATACGAGAGCGAACCCGAACCGCAGCTGAACGGGCGGCGCATCTACCACGCCCGGGGCAAGGTCCTCGGCGGGTCGAGCAGCATCAACGGGATGATCTTCCAGCGCGGCAACCCGCTGGACTACGAGCGCTGGGCCGCCGACGACGGCATGGACGCCTGGGACTACGCGCACTGCCTGCCGTACTTCAAGCGGATGGAGAACTGCCTGGCCGCCCGCGACGACGATCCGTTCCGCGGCAAGGACGGGCCGCTGGTGCT
>PMOU01000445.1 GCA_003161205.1 Actinomycetota bacterium
CACGGCCACCCGGGCCCCGCCTTCTCCGGCCGGCGAGGCTGGCGCGGCCGAAAAGCTGGCCGGCCCGGCCGGCTGGGCACCGGAGGCGCCGGCCATGCCGGTGACGAAGGAGAGGTAGCCGGGGACCAGGGGCAGGCAGCACGGCGACAAGAAGGTCACCGCGCCGGCCGCCGCGGCCACCGGCAAGGCCAGGATCAGCGGACCGGAGGTCACGAGCTGCCCGAGGCCGCTCATGACGACCCCGGCGCGATCAAGGCCCATCCAGCCCGGTCGGTCATCTGATCACTATGCCATGGGTGAGCAAGCTGGTCGACGCCGCCTACTACATCACGTAGTGGCGTGGGCGGCGGTGGCGGGGGACGCCACGAGGATGATGACGACGTAGCACGCCAGCGAGACCGCGAACGCGAGGGCCATGCCGAGGGATGCCCCGGCGGCGCCCTTGCTGGTGAACCCGAGTCCCGCGAAACCGGCCGCCACGATTCCCACCAGTCCCAGGGCGGACAGCCCGATCGTCAGCCTGTGCCGGGTGCCGATGGCCCTGACCAGCAGCATTACCGCGGCGATGAAGAGCAGGATGCCCACGATCACGTGCAGGGCCAGCACCGGGCTCGAGAATAGCCCGATGGATTTAGTCGCGGTCGGCGCCGTCCCGTACAGGTTGTAGATCATGCCGAGGACGAATTCGATGATCAGCATGGTGACCGCGCCGAAGCTGGCCATCCGGACCCGTCCCAGGCGACTCGCCTGCGACGGCCCGGCCGCCCGGGTGGTCGTACCAACGTCAGACATCCGAACCTCCGACCGGAATCCTAGCGTGAGCCGCTATGGTTGGCGAGGTGAGATCGGTCCTCACCCGTCCGCAAACGCCGGCCGGGGAAGCAAAGTCGCTAGGTCGCTGGCTGCTTATCGCGGGTGTGGCCGCTTTCGGCGTGGCCCTCGCCGGCTACGTCATCTACATGGTCGTCCACCCGAAGGACTACACCCTCGATCCTGTTGACCTGGCCGTCTACCGTTCCGGCGGGCTCATCGTCCGGCAGATCACGCCGTTCTACAATCCGCACCTGGCGGCGCCGCTGTACGACTGGGTGGGGTACGGCAACCTTCACCTGCCCTTCACGTACACGCCGTTCGCGGCCATCGCGTTCGCGCTCGTCTCGTTCGTGCCCTGGGAGCTGGCCCAGCGGGTGTCAGTCGGGGTGGACATCGTCGCGCTGGTCGCGGCGCTGTGGTTCACCCTCGGCGGCCTGGGCTATCGCCGGGACCTGACCAGGATCGGCGCCACGCTGCTCGGCGCGGGCGCCGTCTTGTGGACCGAGCCGGTCCTGCGGACCATGTACCTCGGCCAGGTCAACCTGGTCCTGATGGCGCTCATCATCTGGGACCTGTGCCAGATGGACACGGACAAGAGCCGCTGGTGGAAGGGCTTCGGCACCGGCGTCGCGGCCGGCATCAAGCTGGTCCCGCTCATCTTCATCCCGTACCTGCTGGTGGCCAGGAAGTTCCGCCAGGCCGCGATGACCTGTGCCGGCTTCGCGTTCACCGTCCTGCTGGGTTTCGTCATCCTGCCGAGCGACGCGGATAAATGGTGGTTCGGCGGCCTGTTCGCGCAGGGCGGCCGGACCGGCTTCGAAGGCTGGGCGGGCAACCAGTCGCTCCAGGGCATCATCACCAGGCTGACCGGCAGCGTCAACGGCGCCAAGCCCGCCTGGGCCGTGGCGGCCGTCCTGGTCGCCGCGGCCGGCGTCATCGCCGCCGGCCTGCTGGACCGCAAAGGCCACGCCATGCTCGGGCTGCTGATGGCGGCGCTGACCGGGCTGCTGGTCTCGCCGATCAGCTGGGATCACCACTGGGTGTGGATCGCGCCCGGCGCNNTGCGGGATCCTGGCCGCGGGCATCGTGGCGTGGTTCGGCGCGTGGCCGACGAGCCTGTTCCATGTCAGCCCGCCCAACCTCGGCGCCGACTCGCTCGGCCTGGTCTGGATCCCGAAGAACACCAACCCGAGCTGGTACGTGAAGTACGGCGACCGGCCGTGGTTCCCCGAGTACCACTGGCACGGTCTGCAGCTCATCTTCGGCAACGCCTATGTCCTGGCCGGGCTGGCCCTGTTCGGGCTGCTCCTCGCGCTATCGCTGCTGCTGCCCGGCGGGACGAACAAGCACGACGACGAGCCCGGGGAAAGCCAATCCGGCCAGCGAGGGCAGCTGCGCCTGCCTGCCGCCTGACGAGCGATGGCCTGGCTCAATGAGGAGATCGCGGCGCGGCTGCGGGAGTACGCCGAACTGACCCAGATCACCGGCGGCGACGTGTTCCGGGCCAGGAACTATGAGAAGGCGGCCCGCAGCGTCCGCGGCTGGGGCGACGACATCGGCCAGCTCGACGCCAAGGCCCTGCGGGCCATTCCCGGCGTCGGCGCCTCGATCGCCGCCAAGATCGCCGAATACCGCGACACCGGCGCCATCAAGGCCCTGGACGAGCTGCGCGCCCAGATACCGCCTGGCGTGCTCGAGCTGACCAGGGTGCCGGGCCTGGGACCCAAACGCGCCCTGCAGCTCAGCCGGGACCTGGGCGTCCAGTCCGTCGACGAACTCGCCGCGGCGATCACGGCGGGCCGCCTGGACGGCCTGGCCGGATTCGGCGCCAAGAGCGAAGAGCGCATCGCCAGCGGCATCGAGGTGTACCGGCAGGGACGCGAACGGGTCCTGCTCGACGTCGCCACCCACCTCGCGACCACCATGGTGGCGGCGCTGTCAGCCGTACCGGGAACCCAGCGCTGCACCTATGCGGGCTCGCTGCGGCGGATGCGGGAAACGATCGGGGATGTCGACATCCTGGCCGCGGCCGATGACTCGGCGCCGCTGATGGCGGCGTTCATCGCCCAGCCCGAGGCGGCCGGCGTGATCGCCAGCGGCCCGACCAAGACCTCGATCAGGACGGCCAGCGGTCTGCAGGTCGACCTGCGGGTCGTGCCGCTCGACGCCTGGGGCGCGGCGCTGCAGTACTTCACCGGGTCCACGGCGCACAACGTCGCGGTGCGCCAGATCGCGGTGCGCAAGAAGCTGCGGCTGTCCGAGTACGGGCTGTTCGACGTGGAGACCGGGGCGCTGATCGTCTCGCGCACCGAGGAGGAGGTGTACGCGCGGCTGGGCCTGGCTTGGATACCACCCGCGATGCGCGAGGACCGCGGGGAGATCGAAGCGGCGGCCCGGGGGGAGATACCACGGCTCGTTCGGGAAAATGATCTTCAAGGGGACCTGCACACGCACACCAACCTGACCGACGGCGTGGCCTCGCTGGAGGACATGGTGGCCGCGGCGGCGCGGCGCGGATATCAGTACTACGCGATCACCGACCACGCGCCGGACCTGTTCATGCAGCGGATGACCGACGAGAAGATGCTCGCCCAGCGGGACCGGGTGCGGGCCCTTGACGCGGGCCTGGAGCTGCTGCACGGCAGCGAGCTGAACATCGGGCCGGACGGGTCGGTGGACTGGGACGAGGATTTCCTGGCCGGGTTCGACCTGTGCGTCGCCTCGGTGCACTCGCATTTCGACCAGCCGAGAGCCGAGATGACCAGGCGTTTCATCACCGCCTGCGAGAACCCGCGGGTGAACGTCATCGGCCATCCCACCGCCCGGCGGATCGGGCGGCGGCCGCCGGTCGACGTCGACTTCGGTGAGCTCTTCCGGGCCTGCGCGCGGACCGGGACGGCGCTGGAGATCAACGCCTCGCCGCAGCGGCTCGACCTGCCGTCGGACCACGTCCGCGCGGCCCGCGACGCCGGGGTCAAGTTCGCCATCGACAGCGACGCGCACGCCGTCTCCGACCTGGCCAACATGCCCTACGGCGTGGGCGCCGCGCAGCGCGGCTGGCTCACCCCCGACGACGTGATCAACACCTGGCCGCTGGACCGGCTGCGCGCCTTCTTCCGCCAGGGCCGCTGATCCTCGCGGGGACTACAATTGCGGGCAGTACCGGGGAATTCGAGGTTGCGATGACTCCTTACCCAGCGCAGGACGCGGAGCCCGTCAAGCGCGTCTTCGTGCAGTACTCATCGCCGTCCGTGCTGCCGCCGGGAATGTATTTTGACCGCGACTCAGGGCTGGTCCTGCCCCAGGGCGCACGGCCCGCTAGCACCGGCCAGGTGGCCGCGGCCTATGCGCTGGCGGTGCTGCTGTTCATCGTGACGCTGGGGGCCGGGTACCTCATCTGGTCGGCGGTGACCTGGGGTCAGGGCCAGACGCCCGCTCAGCGGATTCGCCGCCTGCGCTGCTGGCAGCCGGAGACCGGCCGCGTCGCCGGCCGCAAGCAGATGGCGCTGCGCCAGGTCACCGGCCTGCTGCTGAACGGCGAGCTGCTGCTGGGCGTGTTCCTCTGGCTGAACAGCGACAGCCTNNGCGTTGGTTACTGGCGAGTAGCATTGACGTAAAAGCACGTTGACTGGACGTGCGCAAGGGAGGCTGACCGTGCCCCGTACCGCCCGCGATGTCGTCTTCGTCGACGGCGTCCGCACCCCGTTCGGGAAGGCCGGTCCGGCCGGCCTGTACGCCGAGACCAGAGCCGACGACATGATCGTCGACGTGATCCGCGAGCTGGTGCGGCGCAACCCCGCCCTGCCGCCCGAGCGGATCGGCGAGGTGGCCATCGCCGCCACCACCCAGACCGGTGATCAGGGGCTGACCATCGGGCGCAGCGCCGCGGTCCTGGCCGGGCTGCCGAAGTCGGTGCCCGGGTACGCCATCGACCGGATGTGCGCGGGCGCGATGACCGCCGTGACCACGGCCGCCGGGTCGATCGCGCTGGGCGCCACCGACACCGCGATCGCCGGCGGCGTCGAGCACATGGGCCATCATCCGATGGGCTCCGGCGTCGACCCGAACCCGCGGTTCATCTCCGAGCGCCTCGTCGACCCGTCCGCGCTGGTGATGGGCTCGACCGCGGAGAACCTGCACGACCGGTTCCCGGCCATCACCAAGGACCGCGCCGACGCGTACGCGCTGGCCAGCCAGCACAAGGTGGCCGCGGCCTACGCGGCGGGCAAGATCCAGCCCGACCTGGTGCCGGTCGCGGTGCGCAGCGCGGAGAAGGGCTGGGGGCTGGCCACCGTCGACGAGCCGCCGCGCCCGGACACGACGATCGAGGCGCTGGCCGCCCTGAAGACACCGTTCCGGCCGCACGGCCGGGTCACCGCGGGGAACTCCGCCGGGCTGAACGACGGCGCCACCGGCTGCGTGATCGCCGCCGAGGACGTGGCCGCTGAGCTGGGCCTGGACGCCAGGATGCGGCTGGTCGACTTCTCCTTCGCCGGGGTCGACCCCGAGGTGATGGGCATCGGCCCGGTGCCCGCCACCGAGCGCCTGCTGGCCCGCAACGACCTGACCATCGACGACATCGGGCTGATCGAGATCAACGAGGCGTTCGCCGTGCAGGTGCTCGCCTTCCTCGATCACTTCAAGATCGCCGACGACGACCCGCGGGTGAACCCGTGGGGCGGCGCGATCGCGCTCGGCCACCCGCTCGCGAGTTCCGGCGTGCGGCTGATGATCCAGCTCGCCCGCGAGTTCGCCGAGCAGCCAAGCGTCCGCTTCGGCCTGACCACGATGTGCGTCGGGATGGGCATGGGCGGCACCGTCCTGTGGGAGAACCTCAATGCCTGAAAACATTTCTCAGCCGAACGAGCCTGGCCTCGACGAATCGGTCATCACCTCGCTGTTCCCGGAAGAAGTCGTGACCAGGGCCGTGGTCCGCGACGTCGAACTGCCCGGCGGGGCCGGCACACTCGCGCTCATCACCATAGACAACGGCCTCGACCACACCCGGCCGAGCACGTTCGGCCCGGCCGGCCTGATCTCGCTGCGCGACGCGCTGGACTCGGTGGCCGGACGAACCGACATCGTCGCGGTCGGCGTCACCGGCAAGCCGTTCATCTTCGCGGTCGGCGCCGACCTGACCGGAGCCGCGCTGATCCGCTCGCGAGACGAGGCGCTGACCATCGCCAGGCTCGGGCACTCGGTGTTCCGCCGGTTCGGTGAGCTGAACGTGCCGACGTTCGCGTTCGTCAACGGCGCCGCGCTCGGCGGCGGCCTGGAACTCGCGCTGCACTGCACCTACCGGACGATCTCCTNNCGGCGTCCCCGCGGTCGCGTTCCCCGAGTGCTTCCTCGGCCTGCTGCCCGGCTGGGGCGGCACCTACCTGCTGCCGCACCTGATCGGCCCGGCGAAGGCCCTGAAGGTCATCGTGGAGAACCCGCTCAGCCAGAACCGCATGCTGCGCGCACCCGACGCCTTCTCACTCGGGATCGCGGACGCCATGTTCGAACCCGCCGACTTCCTGGCCGAGTCGCTGCGCTGGGCGGCAGTGTTGCTCCGGGGGGACGACCCCCCCATACCCCCCCGGCACGGAGGGGCTGCCCGCCCCCCCGTACCCCCCCGGGAGGACTGGGCCGCCGCGGCCGCCGGAGCTCGGTTCCTCACCGACGGCAAGCTGCACGGCGCCGCTCCCGCGCCGTACCGGGCCATCGACCTGGTGGCCGCGGCCGCGGACCGCTCGCGCGACGAGGGTTTCGCCGCCGAGGACGAAAGCCTCGCGGACCTGCTGATGAGCGATGAGCTGCACGCCGGGCTCTACGCGTTCGACCTGACCCAGAAGCGGGCCCGGAAGGCCGCGGGCGCCCCTGACAAGTCGCTGGCGCGGCCGGTGACCAAGGTCGGCGTGGTGGGCGCGGGCCTAATGGCCGCGCAGATCGCGCTGCTGTTCGTCCGGCGGCTTGAGGTACCGGTGGTGCTGACCGACCTGGACCAGGGGCGGCTCGACGCGGGCACCGGCCACGTGAAGGCCGAGATCGCCAAGCTGGCGAGCCGAGGCCGGATCGGCGCGGATACCGCCGCCAGGCTGACCGCGCTGGTCAGCGGGTCGCTGACCAAGGACGCGTTCGCGGATGCCGACTTCGTGATCGAGGCCGTGTTCGAGGAAACCTCAGTCAAGCAGCAGGTCTTCGCCGAGGTCGAGGCGGTCGTCCGGCCCGATTGCGTGCTGGCCACCAACACCTCCTCGCTGTCGGTGACCGAGATGGCGGCCGGGCTGGCTCATCCGGAGCGCGTGGTCGGATTCCACTTCTTCAANNCCGGTCGCGATGATGCCGCTGGTCGAGGTGGTCCGCGCCGCGCGGACGGACGACCCGACACTGGCCACCGCCCTCGCGGTCGGCAAGGGGCTGAAGAAGGACTGCGTGCTGGTGAAGGACTCGCCCGCGTTCGTGGTCAACCGCCTGCTGACCAGGTTCCTGGGTGAGGTTCTCGCTAGCGTCGACGAAGGCACGGCCTGGGAGGTGGCCGAGCACGCCCCCGATCCGCTCGGCCTGCCCGTGTCCCCGTTCCTGCTGCTTCAGCTCGTCGGGCCCGCGGTCGCGTTGCACGTCGGCGAGACGCTGGCCGCCGCGTACCCGGACCGGTTCGCGGTGTCGCCGAAGCTCCGCGCGCTGGTGGAGGCGGGCAAGACCGCCCTCTACCAGCCCGACTTCTCTGTCGATGAGTCGGTCGTCGCCCTGTTGTCCGGCGGTGACCGCCCGTCCACCGCGGAACAGGTGCGCGAGCGCGCGCTCGAGGCGCTGGCCGAGGAGATCAGGCTGATGCTCGACGAAGGGGTCGTCGCGGCTCCGGAGGACATCGACCTGTGCATGATCCTCGGCGCCGGCTGGCCCTTCCACCTNNGGCGGGATCACGCCCTACCTGGACCGCACCGGGATCGCGGAAAAGGTGACCGGCACCCGCTTCCGCCTCTAGCTCCCAGCAGGGCCCGCGCCCGCTTCCGCTAAGACGTTGATGACGGTCACATTCGGCCCGCACAGGGTGGCAATGTCTTTGGGGTCCGATGTGAGCACGGTAACTGGGCCGTGGTCGCCGTCTCGCGTGCCCGTCAGCGCGGCCGGTGATCCACGATGCGGCGCACGCGCGGTCACGGGGTTCTCGAGCGGCCCGCACCGAGGGCGTGGCATCTCTGCTCGAAGTGCTCGATGATGAGCTGGGCGAGGCTGGTGCCGCAGCTGGCGTCGATCTCGCGAACCCCGGTGGGGCTGGTGACGTTGATCTCGGTGAGACGGTCGCCGATGACGTCGATGCCGGCCAGGACGATGCCCAGCCGGGTGAGTTCCGGGCGCAGGATGTCGCAGATTTCCTTGTCTCGCGGGCTGACGCTGTCGGCGACCACAGCGGCCCCGGCCGCCATGTTGCAGCGGAACTCGCCGGCCACGGCTACCCTGCGGATCACGCCCACGGGTTCGCCGCCCAGGACGATGACCCGCCGGTCGCCCTCCGCGGCTGCGGGCACCCAGCGCTGGAGGATCACCTGGCGGCGCCCCCGGTCCGTCGAGATCTCCAGCGCGGAACGCAGGTTCAGGTCGCCGGGGCGCAGCAGGAGGATGCCGCGGCCGCCCATCGCGTCCGTCGGCTTGAGTACGGCCTGCCCCCACTCACCCACGGTGGCGGCCAGTTCCCGCAGGTCGGCGCTGATCAGCGTGTCAGGAATCAGTTCCCTGAAGCGCAGCGTGAACAGCTTCTCGTTGGCTTCACGCAGTCCCGCGGGGGCGTTGACCAGCAGCGTGTGCCGTGGGTTGACGTAGTCGAGCAGGTACGTGGCACGCA
This sequence comes from Actinomycetota bacterium, assembly GCA_003161205.1. The sequence goes on from PMOU01000445.1 coordinate 8,642, forward strand.
GGTACATGTCATCGACGGGCGGGTCGGTCCGCATCAGGACCGCGTCGGCCCGGTCCAGGACCATGTCCTCGGGCGCCCCGGCTCGCCACCAGTCCGCCGGTGCCCGCCAGTGGCCATCGACCAGGCGGGCCGGGGTGACCTCCAGCGGCTGGCAGCGGGCGTGCGCCCGGCCGTCCCGGACGCTGAGATCCGCCGCCGTCGTCACCAGGATGCGGTGCCCGCGCCGCTGGGCGGCCTCCATCAGGGCGACGCTGGTGTCGTGCCCGGGCAGCAGGGAGGGGATCGGGTCGGCGATGACGACGATGGTGAGCATCGGTCTCACCACCCTAGGTCGCTAGGTTCGCCGGGCCCGCTGGCGTAACCGCCCATCCAGGCCGCCGGGAGAAGAGCGTCGTGCAGAGCGGTCATCGGCGTTGCCTCCTGCAGGATCACCGCTTGCGGCAGCCCGGCCGCGGCCAGCTCGTCGTCATCGAGCCCCCATACGCAGGCTATGGCGTCGGCGTACCGCGGGTGCGGCAACGTGCCTGCCAGTTCGGCAGGTGAGCGCCAGGTGACGACGGTCAGGACCGGTCCGAGGGGTGCCCCGGCGGCGGTGCCCCGGGTATGCGAACCAGCCCCGTCTCGCATCGCCCCGGCCGTGACCACTGTCGGCGGCAGCAGCCAGCCCATCCGGTGGGCCGCATCATCGGGGACGGTCCCGCCGCGCAGCACGCGTGCTCCTGCCGCCTGGAGGGCAGCGACCTGGCTGAGGGCCCGGGTACGCAGCGGCTCGGTCGGCAGGGGGGCGGCCGGGCAGCCAGGCAGCCGGGCCAGCACCGCGTCCACCACCTGGCCGGCCGCCTCGGCCTGCACCGAGAGCAACGGCAGGTTCAGCAGGCCTCCGGTACTGTGCACGCGCAGCGCGTCGGTGACCGCGGCGGCGACCCGGTCGGGGTCTGCGCCGCGCCCGGCGAGGACGACGTTGCCGCCGGCCCGCAGGCAATGTAGCCGGGTGCCGGTTACCTTCACCGCCCGGGCCGCCTGGTCCAGGGTGCGGTCACCGGCCCGGACGTGCAGCGCGGCCAGGTCATGGGTACTGGCGAGCGCCGCCCCGGTGTCTACCCCGGTGCCCTGCACGATGTTGATCACTCCCGGCGGGAAGCCCAGGTGGGTGGCCAGGTGAGCGAACGCTACGGCGGACATCGGCGCGCGCAGGGAGGGCTTGACCACTACTGTCCGCCCGGCCAGCAGGTCCGGCAGGACGCTGCAGACAACCTCGGCGAACGGCAGGCCCCAGGACAGGATGTGCCCGCCCACCCGGCCGACTGGCTCGTGGCCGGCATCCTCGGCATCCTCGGCATCCCTGGCCCGGGTCGCGAGCAGGATGCGGGCCAGGCGGGTCACGGCGGCGACGGCGGCGCGGGAGTCCGCTGAGGCCAAGCCGGTCTCCAGCGACTGGAGCTGAGCCAGCGGCCCGGCCAGGAACTCCAGCCGGTCCACGAGCTGGGTCAGCAGACGATGACGCATGTCGCCGTCGGAACTCCAGGGCCTGGTTGCGGCCCGGGCCGCGGTCACCGCCCGGGCGACGTCGAACCGGCTCGACAGCGGAACGACAGTGCTCACGGTGCTGTCCAGGGGATTGCGGATCTCGAACTCAAACGGCGCGGCTGGGAACTGCCAGCGGCCGCCGATGAGATTGCGCGCGTAGTGCTCGTCGCCTGGCAGGGCGACCCCGGACGGGAGCGCGGGAAGCGGGACGGCGGGCAGCGGGGCGGCGGGAGCCAGGTCTGGCAGGGCGTGCGCGTTGGTCATTGTTCTCACGTCCAGAAACGGTCGAAGAAGACTCGGTCGGCGGCTGCGCGTCCCGTCCGGACCAGCGCGGCGAGCAGGGCGTCGACCATGGCGGCCGGCCCCGCGACGTATACATCGTGGCCGGTCAGGTCACCGTGGTCGGCGGCGACCGCGTCCACCACCAGGCCGGTCCTGACCGGCCCCCAGCCCGGGTCATGGCCCGGCTTCCCGGCTGCGCCCGTCCCGGTGGTACCACCGGCGGCGCCGGTGATCTCCGCCACCGCGATGACGGCGGCGCCGCGGCGGCGCAGGCCGTCGAAACGCTCCCGCAGTACCAGGTCAGCGACGCTGCGCGCGCCGTAGTAGAACGACAGCGGCCTGGGGTCGTCCTGCGCCAGGCAATGCTCGGCGATGGTGAGAACCTGGCCGAGGCCGCTGCCCCCGGCGACGCACACCACGGGCCGGCCCGCCGGGGACTGGGCGTGGGCTCGGCCATAGGGGCCCTCGACGGTCAGCCGGCTGCCTACGGCCAACCGCTGGAACAGCCACCTGCTGGCCGCACCACCCGGCTTGCTCCGCACCAGCAGCTCCAGCCGGGCCGACGCAGGCCCGGCCAACCCCGACATGGAGTACGGGCGGCGGGTGCCGTCGGGCATCTCCAGGATGACGAACTGCCCGGCCAGGTAGGGGACGGGCTGGCCGCAGTCCACCTCCAGGATCATCATGTCCGCGGTCAGCAGGTCGATTCCGGTGACCCGGGACTCGTGCCGCCCCGGGCGCGGCATCTGCTCACCCAGGCGGCGCAGTCGCGCCTGGCTGCGGAACGCGCAGGCTGCGGTGGGTCGTGACTGGCAGGCCAGGACGCGGTTACCGCGTCTGCGGTCCCGCTCGGTCAGGCCAGTGGCGTCCGGCCACAAGCTGGTGACGTACCCGGAAAGCAACTGGGCCCGGCACGTCCCGCACCCGCCGCTTGCGCACTCATAGGGCAGATCCCAGCCCGCCGCCTGTCCGGCGAACAGCACTGTCTCCCCTGGCAGGCAGCTGAACGCGGCTTCATCTTCGCCGTCGGTCACGGTGATGGCATAGTCCTCCGAAGCCCGCACGCCGTCCGGCCGGGACGGTGCCCGGGTCTGCGCCGGACTGTGGTTCATGCCGGGTCCACCGTCAAGCCGACCGGTTCCATGAGTTCCCGCCAGCCTCGCGTCACGGCGTCGGCGATCTGGGCGCTTGACCGGCCGCCCTCCTGGGCCAGCAGGTCGCTGCCGGCGGCCACCATCGCGTGCCCACGGCTCGCCCATTCCCGCAGGTGACCTTGGATCACCCCCACGTTAGCGGGATCGGCGTCCGCGAGGAAGCGGAGCAGCGCGCCGGTCCACCGGCGTGATCGCAGCGCGTCCAGCCACAGATTCTCGGCGATCAGGCTGTCCAGCATCGCTCCGGCCGCAGCGAGCTCATGGCCAAGCTGCTGCAGGAAGAGCAGGTCAGCGATGGGCTTGACGACAAGCTGAGTGGCCACCACGGCCCGGTCCCAGTCGAACTCCACCAGCGCCTGCTCGACCGCCTCACGGACTGGCTGCCACCCGGGATTCCCCTCCCAGGTGGCCCGCTCCCCGGTGCCGAATGTCCGCTCCGGGAATGTCCGCCGTAGCTGGGTCGTGCGATAGGCAATGAGCTGGACGCGCCGTAGCTGGTCGGCGGTCTGGAACGTTGCGGCGGTGGCGACATAGCTGGTCGGGGCGAGCTGCTGCACGTAGGCGGACAGCATCTGCTCGGCGTGCGCGAGGTACCGGCACGGGGTCACCGTGAGGGCGAGGAAATCCAGCGTCTCATCGGGCAGGCTCGCGTCGTGGTTATCCCGGTCGAACTGCTCGAGCAGCCCCTCGACGTAGGTCTCCTGGTCGTCCTGCATGGCGACGTAGCTGCCATAGGTCACCGCGTCCGGGTCGCGGAAGGCATTCCAGTCGCCGACCGTCAGGCTCATCGCGTCCCGGTGCTCCCGCAGCCAGCGGTTACCGTGCACGTCGGGTCCGAGTTCGAGCGGGGGCTGTCCGGTGGTGTGGTTAAGCCCGTGGGTGAGGATCTCGTATTCGCTGGGCCGCCGGCCCAGGTCGCCGAACGCGGTCCAGGTCTTCAGCCGCCGGGTGCGGGGCCTGGTGCCCGTGCTGGGGCTGGCCACCGTAGGTTCCGTCGTCATCGACGTTCTCCTTAGCCTCTTCGTGCTGTTTGTGGCGTTCGCCGGGTCACTTGTCGTAGAACCAGACGTACTCATCGGTGCGGGTACGCAGCCGGCCCTTGAAAGCGGGCATGTCGATTTCCAGCGTGGCTAGCTGGACGGGCTGGCCCAGGTGGCGTTCCAGGCTGGCGCGTGTCAGCCGGCAGGTCTGTGCGGTGTGGATGCGCACGTAGTCGTCGCGGTCGATCACCAGGACGTCGCGCCCGGGATTGTCGTCGGCGACGGCATCGATGACCGCTTCCGCGAGCGAGCCGGCCCGGACCACGGGGCCGACCAGGTTCTTATCAACGGCTTCGATGTCGGCTACTTCGAGGACTGCCATGACACGACCTTTCCGTTCTGCTTAATGGGCCGCGCTTGAGGCCGCCACGGCGGTGCGGCTGACCAGCACGGTGCCGTCGCTGATGCGCACTTCGCGGCGCTTGAGGCAGGCGGTCTGCGGATTGATGCCCTGGCCGGTGCGGGCGTTGAAGACCCACTCGTGCGCGCTGCAGGTCAGCGTGTCTGCCTCCAGCCTCCCCTCGACCAGTGACGAGCTCTGGTGCGGGCAGATCCCGTCGTAGGCCCGGTACTCGCCGTCCAGGCGGACCAGCAGGATCTCCGCGCCATCGACGTCGTAGGATTCCATCTCGCCATCCCACAGCTCGTCTTCGGCCGCTATCTCGGCGAAGCCGGCCGCTTCAGTCACGGAACCGCACGTCCAGCCACTGCAGCGGGACCAGGCCGAGCTCACCGAGCGTGGTCGAGGCCGGGACCTTGCGGTCATCGAGGTAGACGTCGTACCCCTTCGGCGTGGCGGGCCGCGGCAAGCGGCGGCCCACCGTGTGAACCGCGACCTTCTCGGCCACGGTGTCCATGGTGTCGTCGGTGTCCACCGCGACCAGGTGCGGAACGAAGTCACCGACGAAGCGGCCGGTGATGGGGAACGCTGCCATAGCGCTATCTCCTTTGACTGTGCCTGCGGTCGCGCGCGGCCGGGTCAGCCGGCCGCGGTGGCCGGGGCCGCGTAATCGGCGGCCCACCGGTACTGGTAAACGTCGTCGCCCATGACGTCGGGGGTGAGGCCCATGTAGCCGAGGGCGCCGCCGAGGTCGGGCGGCAGGATCTGGCCGCCGATGAACCGGTCGACGAAGTTCTGGTGCCCGGCGTACCGCTCGGGGTCCTGTTCGAAGCACCACTGCGAGATCCCGGAGTCGAACTGGTACAGCCGGCCCTGGTAGACCAGCTGGTGCGGGGCGAGGTCGTGCCTGGACATCGCGGAGCCCAGCGGCAGCTGGGTGAGGTTGCACAGCGACGGGAGGGTGGCCGGCAGCGTCGCCTCGACGTGACCTTCGTTGACGTTCTTGATGATCTCGTCCCACAGGACGCCCCAGTTGTCTTCCCACGTGGGGTACTTCTCGTTGAGCCACTCGCGCTCGTCCTTGGACACGCCGGCGTTCGGCTTCCAGAACAGCGTCGGCCGCCAGTACCAGGTGCCGATGTGCATGGCGTGGTGGCCGTTGTCGAGCGAGTGCAGGAACTGGTCCCAGTACCAGGGCTTCTTCAGCCCGTAGTCCTCCAGGATGCGCTCGTGGTGGTTGACGATCCACTCGAGCATGAACTCCTTGAACGACATCTTGCGCTGGTCCAGCGGCGTGTAGTAGTCCATCGCCGGACCGGTCAGGGTCTGGAAGAGCCGGGTGGAGCGCCAGAACGCCACGTCGATTGCCTTCTGCGCCCGCTCCGGGTCGTGCTCGACCAGCACCGCGAGCGTCGGGAAGCCTTGCTGGGCGTGCCGGGCCTCGTCGGTCTGGATGGAGGACAGCAGGTTGGACCAGTTGATGTCACCGGCGGCCATCGCGTCGGCGGCCAGCGCGACGAACTGGATGTTGGTGAAGCCGTGCTCGACCGTCAGGCTGGTGGCCAGGGCGGCTTCGACGCAGTCGGCGTTCAGCATCGCGTCGTCGAAGAAGTTCTTGACCGCGAGCACGCCCCACTCGTTGGTGTGGAAGGCTTTCTGGGTCCAGTCGAAGCGCGGGTCGTGTTTGAGCAGGTCGTGGGAGAAGCGCATGTCGAGCTGGGTGTGCCGGGTCTCGTCCAGCATCCCGAAGACGCCGAGGTTGCGCCATTTGGGCGAGGGCGCGAAGCGGCAGAAGCGGCTCTGCATGGTGACGGCCATGTGCTCGACGAAGCACGTGGTGCCCATGTGCAGGTGTGATGCCGCGACGTGCGCCGGGTCGAGCTTCTCGTAGCTGCCGGACCGGGCCAGCGCGGTGCTGACCGCCTTGACTCCTGTCTCCTTCTCCCGCTGGATTCGCACGTAGTCGCGGTAGGAGACGCGGAACGGCTCCTCCCACGCTTGCCACGCGTCGGCGGGGATGTCTTCCACGCCGCTCCAGGTCGCCGGGAACGCCGCATCCGGTTGGACGTAGGACAGCGTCCAGTCGAGGTCGCGTGATGTCTCGTACCAGTCGTCTCGGTTCAGTAGCATCAGATGATCCCTTCGGTCGAATGCGCTTGTTGCCGTCGTCGGCGGTTCCGTGTCAGCGCTTGACCCGCAGCACGGAGATGTCGGTGTAAGTGAGGAGCCCGTGCAGCGACGACTCGACTCCGAGCCCGGACTGCTTGATGCCGCCGAATGGCACGTCCGGGGAGAGCATGGGATGCTGGTTGACCCACACGGTCCCGGCCTCCAGGCGCTCGGCGACCCTGACGGCCCGTTCCTCGTCGGCTGACCAGACCGAGGCGCCGAGACCGAGCTCGCTGGCGTTCGCCCGCTTCACCGCCTCGTCGAGGTCGCTGTAGGTCAGGATCGGCAGCACCGGCCCGAACTGCTCCTCGGACACCAGGGGCATGTCGTCGGTGACATTCCTGACCAGGGTCACCGGGTGGAAGTAGCCCGGGCCCTCGGGGGCCTTGCCGCGGAAATAGGCGTCGGCGCCCGCGTCCTGCGCCGCCAGCAGCAGCGAGACCACCCGGTCGTACTGCGCCTTGTTCTGGATGGGGCCCATGTCGACCCCTTCCTGCGTGCCGTCGCCCACTACCACGTCAGCGGCGACGGCGGCAAGCGCGTCCTCGACGGCCGGGGCGAGGCTCTCCGGCAGGTAGAGCCGCTTGAGGCCGGCGCATACCTGGCCGCAGTTGGACAGGCCCGCCCAGTACAGGTCGGAGGCGATGACGGCCGGGTCGGCGTCTTCCAGCACGATGCCCGCGTCGTTGCCGCCGAGTTCCAGGGTGAGCCGCTTCAGCGTTGGCGCGGAGCTGGCCATGATGGCCTTGCCGGTGCGCTCGGACCCGGTGAACGAGATCTTGCCGATGGCCGGGTGGGTGGTGAGGGCGCGGCCGAGCTCGTCGCCGCCGGCCAGCACCTCGAGTACGCCCGGTGGCAGCACCTGCTGGGCGAGCTCGCCGAGGCGCAGCGTGGCCACCGGGGTGTACGGCGAGGGTTTGACGATGACCGTGTTCCCGGTCACCAGCGCCGGGCCGATCTTCCACATCGCCAGCAGCAGCGGGTAGTTCCACGCGGTGATGGCGCCCACGACGCCGATCGGGACGCGGCGGATCTCGATGCGCTCGCCGGAGTCGTCCCGCACCACCTCGACGGGGATCTGCAGGCAGGCGTAGTTCTCCCAGTAACGCAGGCCGGACCCGATCTCGCCGCGGGCCTTCGCCACCGGCTTGCCCTGCTCCAGGGTCATCAGCAGGGCAAGCTCGTCGATGTTGTCGCGCACCACGTCGACCAGGCGCAGCAGGACCCGCTGCCGTTCCTCGATCGGGGTCGCCCGCCACCGCCCGGCAGCAGCCCTGGCCTTTTCGACGGCGAGGTCGAGATCGGCCGCGGACGCCGCGGGGACCGTCTTGAACACAGCTGCGGTCGCCGGGTTGATGACAGGCAGCTCGGCGGCGGACGCGTCTGGCGATGTCATGGGGTCATGCCTTTCATAGGGTGCAGGTAGATCCTTCGGCGGGCTCCCCGCCGCCGGGTCCGGGCCGGAACAGCGTCTTGAACTGTTCCTTGTCGTACTCGTTCTTGCGGGCCTTGGCCTCGCGGGTGTCGTCGATACGGACCTTGGCCGACGGCCGCTGGCTGATCGCCGCAATCCAGCGGGTGACGTGCGGGTAGTCGGCGACGTCCACGCCGTGTCCGGCCGCCACCCGGGTCCACGGGTAGCAGGCGATGTCGGCGATGGAGAACTCGTCCGCCAGGTACTCGTGTTCCGCCAGCCGGTCGTTCAGCACCCCGTACAGCCGCTTCACCTCGGTGACGTATCGTCCGGTGGCGTAGTCGTCGGTGATGCCTTGCTGCCTGGCGTAGTTGAGGAAGTGCCCGGCCTGGCCGGCCATCGGCCCGTGGTTGGCGACCTGCCAGGCTGTCCAGCAGGTCGCCTCCCAGCGGCGCCCGGGGTCGGCGGGGAGCAGCCGGCCTGTCTTGTCGGCCAGGTAGAGCAGGATGGCAGCGGACTCGAACAGCCGCAGCGGACGGCCGCCGGGGCCGTCATGGTCCACGATGGCCGGCACCTTGCCGTTCGGGTTGACCTGCTGGTACTCCTCGCTAAACTGGTCCCCGGCGGTAATGTCGGTCCACTTGATCTCGTACGGCAGCCCCAGCTCCTCGATCGCGATCAGCACCTTCCGGACGTTCGGGCTGGTGTAGTAGTAGAGGTCAATCACGGGACGTGCCTGCTTCCTGCTCTGGCGGATGGGGCCTGGTCAGACGCCAAACTCGGCCTGCATACGGTCGAGGTAGGCCACGAGATTCGGCTTGGTCTGCACGTATCCCGTGCCCGGCCAGGGGTGCGGCTGCAGCGCGATGTGCTTCAGCGTCGAGTACACCGATGCGTCGAGTGAGCGGAGCCGGTCGCCGGTGAAGTACTTCTTGTTGTCCAGGTAGTCCGACAGCGCGTCGATGTCGGCGCGGAAGAACACCTGGACTACTTCCGATGTGCGGCGGCCCATGCCCTGGCCGTTGAACTCGTCGAGGATGCGCTGGCGGAACGCGTCGAGCGCGGCGCGCAGCTCCGGGCCGACCTCGGCACCCTGGACGATGTAGGGGATGTAGGTCTCCCAGCCCTCGTCGAGGCGCCAGCGGGGCTCGATGATGCCGCTCCAGTACAGGTGCTCCTCGATCAGCCGGTT
>PMOU01000104.1:0-8023 GCA_003161205.1 Actinomycetota bacterium
ATGTCGGCCTCGACCCGCAGCTCGTTGTCATGGGCCAACCCGGCGAGCCGCAGCCGGTTCCCGGCCAGGATGGCCGGGTCCACGTCCTGGCCGTTGAGCACGACCCGGCGTAGCCGGTCCGGGCTGATCTCGATGAAGCTGCTCGCACCAGGCGCCCGGCAGCCGAACCGGACGACGCTGACCGAACCGAAGATGTCCGCGCCGCGGGTCAGGTCGAGACCGATGTGGTACTCGCGAACATCGATAAGCCGGGCGCGCTCCTGCGCCTCGGCATATGTCAGTGCGGTCACGAGGCTCCCGGTGTCAGCGCCATTAGCACAGCCTAGGGTCCGTGCCGCTGGCCCGGTGACACGGCTGCGGCCGCACCCTGAGGCTCAAGAGCCACGTTGCGGTTGAGTTACGAAACAATGCCAACTTTGTTTCGCACTTGATCGCCATCCGCGACCAGTTTTGAATGGGGATTCATGCCGGAACATGCCGCTCCGACTGGCGAGGGAAACGTGTAATGAATTCCGGTTCAGTACTTGACGTACAGAACGTCACGGTTCGTTTCGGCGGCCTCACCGCGCTGAACGCCGTCTCCCTGGCCGTGCCGCCTGGCCACGTCATGGGTGTCATCGGGCCGAACGGCGCCGGCAAGACCACGCTGCTCAACGTCTTGTGCGGCTTCACCCGGCCGGATGAGGGCCAGGTGCTTTTCGGCGGCCGCCGGCACAATGTCCGGCCGCACCGGCTCGCCGCCCTCGGCGTCGCCAGGACCCTGCAGGGCGTCGGGTTGTACAGCGGGCTCTCCGCGCTCGAGAACGTCATGGTCGGTGCGACCTGCCGTGCCTCGGCCGGGTTCTGGTCCGCGCTGCTGACGCTCCCGCGGGCCAGCCGGGATGAGCGCCAGCTGCGCGACCTGGCTCGGCAGGCCCTGGAACGGGTCGGGGCCGCCGACGTCGCGGAGGCCAGGCCCGGCGAGCTTTCCTATGGCATGCGCAAGAGGGTCGCGCTGGCCCGGGCGCTGGCGGCCAAACCCAGCCTGATCCTGCTCGATGAGCCGGCGAGCGGCCTGGACGAGAGCGAACTCGCCGAGCTCGGCGCGCTCATCCGCGACCTGGCCACCGAGGCATCCCTGGTGGTGGTCGAACATCACATGGACCTGATGATGTCCGTCTGCGACTCGATCACGGTGCTCGACTTCGGGAAGGTGATCGCCACGGGTACGCCGCAGCAGGTCCAGGACAATCCCGCGGTGACCGTCGCCTACCTCGGCGCGGCCGGTGACGAGGTAGGCGACGGGGTCCCCGCCGATGAGTAATGGCGAAGAGGCTGCCACCGCCGATGGTGCCGGCCCGTCTCCGGCCGATGGTGCCGGCCCGTCACCGACGCTGGTGGTCGAGGGGCTCGTCGCCGGATACGGCGGGGTCATCGCGCTCGACGGCGTGAGCCTGTCGGCGGGCACGGCCGCGATCACGGCGGTGCTAGGCGCGAACGGCGCGGGCAAGACGACGCTGCTGCGCGCGGTCAGCGGCATGATCAAGCCCCGCCGAGGACGTGTCCTGCTCAACGGGGCCGATCTGGCCGGGCGCAACCCGGAGCAGATGGTCAGGGCCGGGATCGCGCACGTACCCGAGGGCCAGGGCGTGATCCCGGAACTCACCGTCGAGGAGAACCTGCGGGTCGGCATGATGAGCTGGCGCGGCGCTTCGAGGCGGCCACCCGGGGAATCCCGGGCCGGAAACTCCCGGGCCGACCGGGCGGCCGCGCTCGACGAGGCGTACGGACGCTTCAAGCCGCTCGCCGACCGCAGGCGCAAGCTGGCCGCCACGCTGTCCGGCGGCGAGCGGCAGATGCTGGTCATCGCGCGCGCCCTGCTCGCGCGGCCGCGTGTCCTGCTGCTCGACGAACCTTCGCTGGGCCTGGCGCCCAGGATCATGACGCAGGTCATGGACCTCGTGGTCCAGCTGAGCCGGGAAAATGGCCTGACCATCGTCCTGGTGGAGCAGAACGCCCGCAGCGCGCTCGCGATCGCGGACCACGGCGTGGTCCTCAACCTCGGCCGGGTGGTTGCCTCCGCGGACGCCCGGACCCTCGCCGCCGACGTCGCCCTACGTCATCACTATCTCGGGTTCTAGCCACTCATAGGAGAGCGCCAGTGGTCGAGTTCCTTCAGTTCACGCTCAGCGGGGTCGTCTTCGGGATGATCTACGCCGCGGTGGCACTGTCCCTGGTGCTGATCTGGCGGGGGACCCGGCTGCTGAACTACGCGCAGGGCGGGATGGCCATGTTCACCACCTACGTGGCGATCGAGGTCATCTACCACACCGGCTCCTACTGGGCCGGGTTCGTGGTCGCGCTCGCGGCCGGCATCGTGCTCGGCGCGGCCCTGCAGCTGACCGTTATCCGGCCGACCCTGAACAAGCCGCCGCTCAACGGGGTCATCGTGACGATCGGGCTGCTCACGCTGCTCGAAGGCCTGGCCGGCATCTTCTACGGCGGCGAGTACCGGTCGTTCCCCTCGGCGTTTTCTATCACCGGGATCAAAATCGGCACCACGCCGCTCGGCGTGTCGCGCTCCGACGTGTTCGTCGCGGTCGCGGTACTGGTGACCACGCTGGTCCTGGCCGCAGCCTTCAAGTACACGTCGGCGGGGCTGCGCATGCGGGCCGCCGCGTTCAACGCCACCATCGCCCGCCTGTCCGGCGTCCGGGTCGCGCGAGTGCTCACCGTCGGCTGGGCCCTGGCGGGCCTGATTGGTGCGCTCGCGGGCGTGCTCGTCTCGCCGTCGACGTTCCTCTACCCGAACAGCATGGACACGATCTTCGTGTTCGGTTTCACCGCGGCGGTGATCGGCGGGCTCGATAGCGCGGTGGGAGCGGTGGTAGGCGGCCTTGTGCTGGGGATCGCGCTGAGCTACGTGGCCGGCTACCTCGGTGCCAAGGGCTCCGACCTGACCTCGCTGGTGGCCCTCGGCATCCTCGTCGTGGTGCTGATGATCCGGCCCGGCGGGCTGTTCTCCGCCGCACGGATGCGGCAGGTTTGACGATGCAGTCGCTGCCGCGCAGGCTCGGCGTCGCCGTGGTGGTGGCGCTGATTGTCGCCTTCCTTTCCATCAAGCTGAATACCTTCCGCGATTACCAGATCGCGGAGATCGCGGTCGAGGTCACGGCCGTGGCCGGCCTCACCCTGCTGACTGGGCTCAGCGGCCAGATCTCGCTGGGCCACGGAGCGTTCATGGCCATCGGCGGCTACACCGCCGCGCTGCTGCTGCTCCATCTCAGCTGGCCGTTTGTCGCCGTGCTGGTGCTGGCCGCCGCGGTCACCGCGGTCACCGGGGCGGTCGTAGGCGCCGCCGCGGCCCGGCTGCGCGGCCCGTATCTCGCGGGCGCGACCCTCATGCTCGGTGTCGCGCTTCCGTCCATCGCCTACGCCTACCCGGCGACCTTCGGCGGGGATCAGGGCCTGAACGTGGCCTTCACCGCCCCCGGCTTTCTCGGCGCGACCTTCCCGCTGACCAGGTGGCAGGCCTGGGTCAGCTCACTCGTCGCGCTGATCACCCTGGTCCTGCTGGCGAACCTGTACTACAGCAGGATCGGCCGCAACTGGCGCGCCGTACGCGACGACGAGGTGGCGGCCGCGCTTGACGGCGTGAACGTCGCCACGGCCCGCATCCTGGCCTTCGTCGTGAGCGCTACCTGCGCCGGGCTCGCAGGCGCCTTGCTCGCCATCGTCACCGGGCTGGTCGCCCCCGGTGCCTTCACGATCACGCTCTCCATCGCGCTGCTGACCGCCGCCGTGATCGGCGGCCTCGGCAGCCTGCCCGGCGCGCTGTGGGGAAGCCTCGTGATCGTCCTCGTGCCCACCTACGTCACGGACGTGGCCACCAGCCACGGCCTGTCTAGTTCGGTCGGATCCAACATCCCGGTGGCCGCCTACGGCGCGGTCCTCATCCTCGTCATGCTCGTCTTCCCGCAAGGGATCCAGGGCGGGCTGCGACGACTCCTCACTCTCTTCACAGGTCCTGGTCACAAGACCGGGACCTGGCGCACTGCGCCCACGCCTCCTGTGACGCCCTCGGCCGACCAAGCGCGGGCCAGCCAACATGAGAAGGAAGGCACTTCATGAATAGACCGCACGTGAAAAGACCTCATCGGCTTCGCTGGCAGGCTGCGGCCATCATGACCGTAGCCGCGCTCGGCGTGGCCGCGTGCTCATCGAGTTCAAGCTCGAGCTCAGGTTCGAGTTCGAGTTCGAGCTCGGCCCTGACGGCGTCCGCGCCCGGCATCACCCCGACGACCATCACCATCGGCAGCCACCAGCCGCTCACCGGGCCCGCCGCGCCCGGCTACGACGAGATCGCTCCCGCGTCGGCCGCGTACTTCGCCTATGTCAACGCGCACGGCGGCGTGGATGGGCGCAAGATCGTCTACAAATACCTCAATGACGCCTACGACCCGACCACCACCGCGTCGGTCGTGCACCAGCTGGTGCTGCAGGACAACGTGTATGCGCTGTTCGACGGCCTCGGCACGCCCACCCACCTGGCCGTGGTCCAGTTCCTGAACTCGAATAAGGTCCCTGACGTGTTCGTCGCGTCCGGTTGCGAGTGCTGGAACGAGCCGGCCACCTACCCGGAGACGTTCGGCTGGCAGCTCGACTACGTACGTGAGGGGAAGATCCTCGGGCAGTACGTCAAGCAGCACTTCGCCGGCAAGAAAATCGCCTACTTCTACCAGGACGACGAGTTCGGCATGGACGGTGTCAAGGGTCTTGACGACGAGATCCCGGCCTCGATGGTGGTCAGCAAGCAGAGCTACGTCGACACCAATGTCAACATCGCACCGCAGGTCGCCGCGCTGCGAGCCTCAGGCGCCCAGGTCGTCATCTCATTCTCGATTCCCGCCTTCACCGCGCTGCTCAGGCTGAACAGCCTGAAGCTCGGCTTCAGCCCGCAGCTGGTGGTCAGCAACGTCGGCTCCGACCCGATCACCTTGTCCGGCCTGCTGGAGTCGTTCGCGAAGCAGGGCGGCGCGACCGTCAACGGCAACGCCCTCACCACCGGGATGATCACCGACGACTACCTTCCGTCGGCCGGTGACACCAGTAACAGCTGGATCGCCCTGTTCACCAAGGTGCACAACCAGTACGACGCCAAGGCGCCGCTGGACGGCAACGTGTTCTACGGCATGGCCGTCGCCTACACGTTCGTGCAGGCGATGCTCAAAGCGGGCCGGAACCCGACCCGGGCGGACCTGACGTCAGCGATCGAGAGCGGGCTTCCTCAGGGGCCGATGATCTCCCCGTTCGCCTACGCTTCGAGCAATCATGCGGGCGCCACTGGCGCCTTCATCGGCGTCATCAAGAATGGCGTAGAGGTGCAGCAGGGACCGGTCGAGATCACGGACAGCTCTGCGACAGGTCCCATCACTACCTATACCGGAACCGAGCAGCAAGCGCCGGCGAGTGGCGTCCCATCATCTCCCTGACGCCGCATCGGCATCGATATGACCGCCGAAACGAACCGTACCCCCCCGGCCCGCAGGGCCGGGGGGGCCAGGGGGGGCGGGCAGCCCCCCCGTGATCGGGGGGCCGGGGGGGTACGGGTGGGCGGGCAGCCCCCCCGTGATCGGGGGGTTCCGGGGGGTCGCCCCCCCGGGCCAGCACTTCGCCTGCTGACCGCGGCCGAGGAGCTTTTCGGCGAGCGTAGTTACCACCGGACGACAATCGCCGACATCTGCGCCCGGGCCGGGATGGCCACCGGCAGCTTCTATTCGTACTTCGGGTCCAAGGCGGAGATCTTCGCCGCGGTGGTGCGGGCGATCAACACCGACCTGAGGCAATCGATGAAGGCGGCCATTGAGCACGCCGACGGCGGCCAGCGGGCCAGGGAGCGCGCATCCTTCCGGGTGTACTTCGACCTGCTGTCCGAACGCCCCTGGATCGAGCGCATCGTCCGCGAATCGGAGTTCATCGACCCCGGGCTGTTCCGCGAGTACTACGAGCACCTGACCCGGGGTTACGCGCGCGGCGTGCGGGCCGCCCAGCTGGCGCACGAGGTCGACGCGCACTATGACCCGGAGGTCATCGCGTACGCCTACACCGGGATCGGCAACTTCGTCGGCATGCGCTGGGCCGAGTGGACGGCGGGCGGCCGCGTCCCCGAGGACGTGCTCAACGACGTCCTCGAGCTGCTGCGGCGAGGACTTCCTCCTGCAGGCCAAAGCGGCCCCCGGGACGGCGAAGAACGCGAGAATCCCGGCCGCGATCAGGACGCCTGAACGCACGGGTTGTGGATAAACCTGTGGATACCGTGGGGACGGAGCCCGATTCCTGGGGAACCCGCGGTGCGGGCCTGTGGATTAGGTCACGGCACGGCCGCGGGCGGAAGATCCGCCGCGTCGGCCGGGGACCATGTCGGGGGCCGGCCGCCGAGGGCGGTGAGCTCGGCCAGCTGCAGGGCGCACCACGGCGAGATGGGCTGCCGGCCGGTACGCACCGCCGCGCAGAACTCATCCCAGTCCACCCACGTGACCTCGGCGACCTCCGCCGGGTCAGGGTCAGGGTCGGCGTCGGAGTACGCCGCGTAGACCGGGCAGACCTCGTTTTCAGCCACCCCGTTGGCCATCCGCGCCTCATACCGGAACCTGGGCAGCACCAGAGCGAGCTTCGCCGTGTCGATCCCCAGCTCCTGCCGCAGCCGCCGCTGGACGCTGTCCGACATAGACTCACCGGGCGCCGGGTGCCCGCAGCACGTGTTGGTCCACACTCCCGGCCAGGTGCGCTTGGACTCCGCCCGCCTGGCGAGCAGGAACTGGCCTTCGGAGTTGAACAGGTAACAGGAGAACGCCAGGTGCAGCGGCGTCTGGGCGTGATGCACGGAGGCCTTGGCCGCGGTGCCGCAGGCATGCCCGCTCTCATCGAGAAGGACGACGTTCTCCACGGTCTCCCGCCTGAGGGTGGTCGGTAAGGGCAGGTGAACCTTACCTGGTCACGCACGTACGTAAGCGAAACACGGCTGACCCTAGTGCGAGTCGCGGGGGACGTCGTGCCCGCTGGCGCCGACCAGGAAGTCCAGGTCGGCACCGGAGTCAGCCTGCAGCACGTGCTCGCCGTACAGCCGGGTCCAGCCGCGGCTGGCGTGCGGCGCGGGCGGCTGCCATCCGGCGCGGCGGCTGGCCAGCTCGTCGTCGGTGACCTCGAGCGTCAGGGTCCTGGCCGGGACGTCCAGGGTGATCCAGTCGCCGGTCTGGACCAGGGCCAGCGGGCCGCCGACCGCGGCTTCGGGGGCGACGTGCAGGATGACCGTGCCGTACGCGGTGCCCGACATGCGGCCGTCGCAGATCCGCACGATGTCGCGGACGCCGCGCCGGATCAGCTTCTTCGGCAGCGCCACGTTGGACACCTCCGGCATGCCGGGGTAGCCGCGCGGCCCGCAGTAACGCACGACGAGCACGGTGTCCTCGTCCACGTCGAGCTCCGGATCGTCGGCGACCGCGTAATACGCCGAGGGTGAGTCGAAGACCAGCGCCCGGCCGCGGTGCTTGAGCAGGTGCGGCGAGGCGGCCGACTGCTTGATCACCGCGCCGTCCGGGGCCAGGTTGCCGCGCAGCACCGCGGTGCCGGTGCCGGCCGGCTGGAACGGCTCGGCCAGGGTCTTGATGACCTCGCGGTTCCAGCACGGCGCGTCCGCCACGTTCGCGCCGGCGCCGAGCCCGGTCACCGTCATCGCGCTGGACTGCAGCAGGCCGGCCTCGTCGAGCTCGCGCATGACCGCGGGCAGCCCGCCGGCGTAACAGAAGTCCTCCATCAGGTATTTGCCGCTCGGCTGCAGGTTGAGCAGCGTCGGCACGTCCCGGGCCAGCACATCGAAGTCGTCGAGCGACAGCGGCACGCCGAGACGCCCGGCCAGCGCGAGCAGGTGGATCACCGCATTCGTCGAACCGCCGATCGCGGCGTTCACCCGGATCGCGTTCTCGAACGCCGCCCTGGTCATGATGGCCGACGGCCGCAGGTCGTCCCGCACCAGGCCGACGATCAC
>PMOU01000104.1:8094-8268 GCA_003161205.1 Actinomycetota bacterium
CTGGGTCATCCGCCCGGCGAGCATCTCTTCCTCGAACCGCCAGACCGCGGTGCCCGAGCCCACGTCGGTGCCCTGGTACTTGCCGCTGAGCATGGGACCGCCGGTCACCATCACGGCCGGCAGGTCCACGCTGGCCGCGGCCATCAGCAGCCCGGGCGTGGTCTTGTCGCAGCC
>PMOU01000104.1:8326-10475 GCA_003161205.1 Actinomycetota bacterium
AGTTCGGACCAGGTGGTCGCGATGCCGATGACCGGCCGGCCGTCGAAGACCTCGGACGTGAATCCCTGACTGCGCATCCACGACCGGTAGATCATCCCGGCCCGTCCCGTCTCGCCGAACCACTGTGCGCTGCGAAGTCCGCTGTTGTGTGTCATATTGCAATACCTAACACCACGGCCCGTTCCGGAAAAAGGGGCGTGGCTGTTAAGGTCGCGAGCGTGAGCCGTGTTCATGACATGGGCGGACAGACCGGATTCGGGCCGGTGCCGGCGGGCGACGACGGCGGGCCTGCGTTCGCCGCCGACTGGGAGGCGCGGGTGTATGCGCTGGCCACGGTGCTGCGGCGACGCGGCGTGTTCAACGGCGACGAGCTGCGGGACGCCATCGAGCGGCTCCCGCCGCAGCAGTACCTGGCCGCGTCGTACTACGAGCGCTGGCTCGGCGCCCTGGAGACGCTCGTCACAGAAAAGGGCGTGGCGTGAGCTACCCGGCGGGCCGCCGGGTCCGGGTCAGGACCGGTGACCCCGACCATCACACCCGGGTGCCGGGATACCTACGCGGGCATACCGGGGAAGTCGTCGCGACCCTCGGGCGCTGGCCGCTGCCCGACGACAGCGCCCGCGGCGTCACGCCGCCGCGGACCGAGGCATGTTATGCGGTCCGTTTCTCGGCCGTGGACCTGTGGGGGACCGGGGACCATACCGTGACCGTAGACCTCTGGGAGTCCTACCTTGACGAGCCATGATGACCTGCCGGCCGCCGCCCGGGCCCGCCGGCTCGAGGAGCGGCTGATCGCCGCCGGGCTGACCAGCGACGAGGAGATAGACGCGTTCCTGACCGGGCTGTACACCAGCGCCTCACCGGTCAACGGCGCCCAGATGGCCGCCCGCGCGTGGACCGACCCGCGCTATCGAGACCTCCTGCTGGCCGACGGTAACGCCGCGGCGGCGGAGCAGGGATTCGACGGGCTCAGCTACCAGCTGCGAGTGGTCGCCAACGACGAGGACGTGCACAACGTCATCGTGTGCACGCTGTGTTCCTGCTACCCGGTGTCGCTGCTCGGGCCGTCACCGGGCTGGTACAAGAGCTTCGCCTACCGGTCGCGGACGGTCCGGGAGCCCCGGGCCGTCCTCGGCGAGTTCGGCGTGACGTTGCCGGACACGACCCGGATCTCGGTCTGGGATTCGACGTCGGAGGCCCGCTATATGGTCCTGCCCTCGCGCCCAACCGGAACCGACGGCCTGGCCGCCGGGGAACTGGCCGCGCTGGTCACCAGGAACGGCCTGATCGGAACCGCGCTGGTCTAAGCGGCGCGGGAGCTGCAGGGCGCTGGAGAGCGCCTGAAGCGCGAGCAGGGGATCGGGGTTGAGGACCTGGATGGCCACGTGATCAGCGCCCGCCTCCAGGTGCGCGGTGATGCCGCGGGCGATCGCCTCCGCATCGCCGTGCAGGACCAGCGCATCGAT
Source organism: Actinomycetota bacterium (assembly GCA_003161205.1). Next base: position 9,793 of record PMOU01000104.1, read on the forward strand.
CAGCGCGTCGCTACCGCCGTCGGCGAAGTCGGCGTCGGTCCAGCCCAGCCGGCGCAGGTTGCTGAGGTAGTTGGTCAGGCCGAGGTACGGCTGCTGCACCCGCGGCCTGCCGATGGCGCGGGCCCGCTCGGGGTCGGTTTCCAGCACCACCTTCTGCTCGGGCGCGAGCAGCGGTCCCGCGCCGAGGATCTCCCGGGCCCAGCGGGTGTGCTCGGGCGTGACCAGATAGGGGTGCGCACCCGCCGTCCGCTCGGCGGCAAGCCGCAGGACCTTGGGACCCAGGGCGGCCAGCGCCCGTCCTTCGGCCGGGACTTTCAGCTCGTCGAGTTCGTCGAGGTAGCTGACGAGCTTGGCGTACGGCTTCTGGTACTCCTGCGTGGCCTCGGGATGCCCGATACCCAGCCCGAGCAGGAAACGGCCCGGGTGCTTGGCCTCGATCCGGTGATAGGAGGGACCGACCGTCGCGGCGTCGTCCTTCCACACGTTGAGGATGCCGGTCGCGACGGCGATGTGATCCGTCGCGTCCAGGATGGCTTCGATGGCGCGGAGGTCGCCGGGCGGGGACCCGCCGACCCAGACGGCCCCGTACCCTAGGGCTTCCACCTCGGCCAGGACCTCAGGACCGAGCCCCGAGGAATGCCGCCAGATACCGATCTTGCCCAGTTCGATGCTCATGTCTTCGA
>PMOU01000321.1 GCA_003161205.1 Actinomycetota bacterium
TACGTCCTGGTGACCGAGTCCGACATCGACCGCGCCGAGCGCTTCCTGACCGGGCGCGGCGCCTGGGCCGTTCCTGTCGGCCGGATGCTGCCCTTCGTCCGGGCCTTCACCTCGATCGTCGCGGGCCTGGTGCGGATCCCGGCGGCCCGCTTCGGGGTGCTCAGCCTGATCGGCACCGTCATCTACGCGGCGGCGCTCTCCTCGATCGGGTACGGCCTCGGCAGCGCCTGGAAGAGCGTCAGCCACGGGCTGACCCTCGTGGGCTACGTCCTGTTCGCGTTGCTGATCATCGCCATCGTCGGTTTCGTGGTGTANNGCTCCGGCGGCCCCGGCTCCGGCGGGTCCGGCCCCGGCGCCCCCGGCTCCGGTGAGTCTGGCTCCAGTGGACCTGTTGCTGGTGGGCGTGCACCGGCTGGCGGCAGCCACACGAAGCCGCGGTAGCCATCGCACCACGCGTCGCCCTTCCTACAAGGCACTCTGGATGGCGATCTGGGCCAGTTCCGGTAGCTTCTGCTCAGCGAGGTTGGCAGCGGCGCGCACGCCGGCCCAGACCAGCGCGAGGCCGTACGCGGCACCGCCCAGCACGAGCACCGGTATCCAGATCGCCGCCGGGCCCGTGCGGGTGAGCACCGCCGCGAGGATTACCGGCGTGACCGCCACCCCCACGCCGAGCACGGTGAGGAACCACGCCCCGAACGCCTGGCCGTTATGTCCGTTGGCCGGCCTGGGCGTAGGGCTACCGCCGCGCTTTTCCATCGGGTAAGCCCATCCGACGGTGAAGAGGTTGGCCAGGCCCAGGCCCGCGCCGATCCCGGCCAGCCCCACCGCCATCGCCAGGAACCCGTCGACCGGATGCTTGGCCACGGCCGCCAGGGCGAAGGAGACCACCGCGAGCAGCGGCACCGCGATCGCGCCGACCGCGAGGTTCTGCCCGGAGAAGTAGGCGCGCAGCGCCCGCCTGCCCGTCAGCGCCGTCGCCTCCAGGCCGAACCCCGGTCCGGACATCCCGATCGCATTGGCGTGGAAGTAGCCGACGAACGCGCCCCCGGCGGCCCCGCTGGCGAGCAGGCCGCCGAACCAATCCGGGGTCAGCACGGCCCTGATGGCCACGACCACCATGATGACCGCGGTGATGCCCCAGTAGATCAGGGCGAAGGGCTCGCGCCGCTGGTAGAGCCAGAACCGGGCGGCCACGGTCCCGCGCAGGCCGTACCGGGCGAACGGGAGGGCCGAACCGCGCACCGCCGACTGCGTGGAGGTGTCGGTCGTCACCAGGGCGCGGCTCAGCGACATAATCCACGCCGCGCCGAGCACCACGATGATGCCGGCCAGCACCGCCAGGCGCAGCAACGCGGTGCCGGGGTGCCCGGTGGAGGCGTCCCGGATCGCGTGCACGGCCAGGCCCGGCGGTGTCCAGCGCAGCCAGTGGTCCACGCCCCCGAAGCTCGCCGCGGTCAGCGCGCCTTCGCCGGTCAGCTTCGGCACGATCTGGATGAAGCCCTCGTACACCGCGAAGATCGGGATGACCAGGAGGGCGGCGAAGTCCTTGCCGCGGCGCGAGCGCAGCATCCCGGCCAGGCCGGTGGTCACGAACCGGGCCAGCGTGATGCAGAACAGCACCTGGAGCAGCACGGCGACCAGCGCGACGAGCACGCCGAGCGCGCCGCGGGCCAGCCCGACGGTCACCCCGAGCAGGCCGATCAGGGTGGCCGCCGGCCAGGCCCCCGTGGCCGAGGCCGCCAGCAGGCCCACCGCGAGCGGGCGGGTGCGGAGCGGGTAGAGGGCCAGCGTGGCGGGGTCCAGGGTGCTGTCGAGGCCGAAGGCGACGAGCGGCCCGATCAGCCACGCGAGCCCGAACGCGCAGAAGATCGCCGTGGTCAGGTCCGCCGCCGCGATGCCGCCGCCCAGTATGGACAGGAGGTAGAACACGCCGCCCGCGACCAGCGCCGCGAGGATCGTGCTGAGGATGAAGGCGACCTTGGCTCCCGTGGACGCGCGCAGCGCGTTGCGCAGCAGGCGGAGCTTCAGCTGGACGAGGAGCCGAGCCATGACAGCACCTCCTTGTCGTTGGCCCGCGAGCCGACCAGGTCGATGAACGCCTGCTGCAGGGTCTTGCCGCCGCGGACCTCATCAGTGGTGCCGGTGGCCACGATCCGGCCCTTGTCGATGATCGTGACGTGGTCGCAGACCTGCTCGACTAGCTCCATCACGTGGCTGGAGAACAGCACGGTCGAGCCGGAGCCGACGAACCGGGTCAGCAGCCGGCGGATGACGTCGGCCGAGACCGGATCGACGCCCTCGAGCGGTTCGTCCAGGAACAGCGCCGAGGGGTTGTGGATCAGGGCGCAGCCGAGCATGGCCTTCTTCCGCATCCCGGTGGAGTAGTCGGCGACCAGCCGCCTGGCGTCCTCCGCCAGGTCGAGCACGTCCAGCAGCTGCTTGGCCCGGGACCGGGCCTCGCCGGCCGGCATGCCGTGCAGCCGCCCGGCGTATTCCAGCAGCTCCTCCCCGCTGAGCCGCTCGAACAGCCGGGCCTCGGCCGGCACCACCCCGATGACCGCCTTGGCGGCCGGCGGGCCGCCCCACATATCCAGCCCGTTGATCACCACCTGGCCGCCATCGGGTCGCAGCAGCCCGGTCATCATCGACAGCGACGTGGTCTTCCCCGCCCCGTTCGGCCCGACCAGCCCGGCCAGGGAACCGGCCGCGATCTCCAGGTCGATCCCCGCCACGGCCTCCTTCGGACCGAAGCTCTTGCGCAGCCCCGTCACTGCGATTGCTGGTTCGCCCATGTCTACCTCCGCCGCTCGTCTCGATAGCATGAGATTATCATTCTGATATCACATTTCAAGATCCATGGGCAGGCTTTTCCGTGTGCCGACCCTAGCCCCGGCACCATGTGCCATCGTGCCGACTGGAAAAGCACTGCTGGACGCCAGTATCTAGAATTTGTGTGCGTGCAGGAGCAGGTGAGGTTGGGGGATCCCGTCATCCGGTCCACGCCAAGCCCAGCCCGCGCCGAGCCCAGACTGGCTTAGCCCACGCCGAGGTCGGAGAGTTCGTAGGCGGCGCGGAAGGCAAGCCCGCGTTCGGCAATTTTTTCCCGGGCGCCGCGGTCGACCAGCACCGCCACGCCCACGACCTCGGCGCCCGCCTCGCGCAGGGCCTCCACCGCGGTCAGCGGGGAAGCGCCGGTTGTTGACGTGTCCTCGACCGCGAGCACCCGGCGGCCGGTCACGTCCGGACCCTCGATCCTGCGCTGCGTGCCGTGCTCTTTTTCCTTCTTCCGCACCACGAAGGCGTCGACCGGCGTCCCCCGGCTGGCCGCCGCGTGCATGATCGCGGTGGCGACCGGGTCGGCGCCCATGGTCAGCCCGCCCACGGCTTCGTAGCCCAGTTCCCAGGTGAGGTCGAGCATGACCCGGCCCGCGAGCGGCGCCAGCCGCCCGTCGAGCAGGATCCTGCGCAGGTCGACGTACCAGTCGGCCCGCTGGCCCGACGACAGGATGAAGTCGCCGTGGACGACGGCTTTCGCCTTGATCGCCTCAAGCAGTTCCGCGCGGTCGCTCACGGGAGGTGATCCTACGGGACACGGGTCCTGCGCTGCGGCGTGCCCGTCCTCGCCCGTTGCGGCCCGCCGGCGCCGGTTTTTGCGTCCCCCTCATACGAGAGCACCGGCGCCGGCGGGGTCAGGGGGTCAACTCGTCCACCAGGTGCAGCGCCTCGGCGAGCACCTCAGGCAGCCGGGTCATCCGGATTTGCGCACCGAACGTCGCCTGGATCGTGCGACGGAGCCTCGTGTACTGCATCGGCAGGTCGGCGTGCGCTCTGACCAGCGCAATCGCCGGACCCGTCCCGTCTCGCCGGGCCAGCGACAGCGTTTCACCACCCGGAAAGGCCGCCCGCAGGTCGTGTCCGACGACGATGGCCAGGGCCATCCGGTGCCACGGGTCGGGGCGGCGCGGCAGGTTGACGACGAGCAGGCGGTGCGTGTCCGCCGGGCTGGTGCCCTGGTGCGCCGCTTCCCGGTACACCTCGCCCAGCCGGGTGCTCAGGTAGGGCAAGGTGGCCAGCCCGCTGAGCGGATCCTCGCAGCCGCTCGCCGAAAGCTGGGCCATCCCCTCCTCGGCCCAGCCTTCGGCGACGGAGCAGACAAGAGGCAGCGGCGGGCCGCCCGTCGGCTGACCCGCGGAGCCCGTCTGCCCCGGGCCGTCCTGGCCGCCGCCGAGCACGGCGAAAAGCGCGACCAGGTCGTCAATCGTCTCGGCGATGCCGATGCCCGCCTTCGCCCGGGAGCGGCCGAGGTGCCCGCAGGCCAGGGACAGCGTGCCGGTGCCGCAGGCCGCGGCGGCGACCGCGTCGACGGCTTCGCTGTCCCAGTCATCGGCGGCCAGCCAGCCGCTGGCCAGGCTGCGCTGCCGCCAGGCGTCACACAGCACCGCCGGATCTGGCCGCACCGCCGGGTCAGGCCTCTCTGCTGTCTCCGGCCTGGCGGCCGGCCTGCGCGCGGCGGAGGGAGTTTCCCGGCCTGGTTCCATGGTCGGTCGGCTCCCTTCGCTCGCCTGCCCTGCTGGCTGTCGGGGTGAAGACGGCGAAGGAGCCCGGGCATGACGCCATTTGAGGGAGAAATCTTTCAGTAACCATCTGAAGCAGAATTATGACGATCAGTAATAATTTCTCCGGGAGCCGTCCCGTTCGGGGCATCGGCGCCGACGGCGCCTCTGCGCTTGCCGGCGCCCCCACAGGCTCCTGAGGCCTCTGGGTCCCCCGACGCTTTCGAGGCTCCTGAGGTTGCTGAACGGCCGGTGTGCTGGAGGTTTGCGCAGTTACTGCGGTGCCCCAGGCAGCGGGAATGCGCGGAAAGGCATCCCCGCGCAGGTTACTTCACTACTCTTAGGGGCGTCAGGTCCGCATCGGTGACTGGACGCTGGCTCGTTGCGCCGAGAGAAGGGCGGTGGGGCTGTGGATCGCTGCGCGCTGTTCGTTGACGCAGGTTACGTGCTCGCGGATGGTGCCATGGCTGTGCACGGGACACGCCGCGGCGAGTCGGTCTCCTGGGACTACGAAGGGCTCCTGGCGCTCCTGTCGAGCCTGGCCAGGGAACGGGCAGGCCTGCCGCTGCTGCGCTGCTACTGGTACGAGGCGACCGTGGATGGCCGCCGCACCGCCGAGCAGGACGCGCTGGCGGACGTTCCGGGCATCAAGCTCCGCGTCGCCAAGATCCGCCCCGGCCGCCGGGAAGGCGTGGAAACCGAGATTCACCGCGACCTGACCACGCTGGCCCGCAACAACGCGATCAGCGAGGCGCTCCTGATCAGCGCGGAAGAGGACCTGGCTCAGGTCATCGCCGATGTCCAGGATCTGGGCCTGCGGGTCACCCTCGTGCACATCGCCGTGGACGGCAACTGGACCATCTCGCGCGCGCTCCGCCAGGAGTCCGATGACATCATCGAGATCGGCGGCGAGCAGCTGCGTCCCTACGTGGAGCTGATCGCGGGTGCCGAGCCCGCCCATGAGGACGAGCCGGACGCCGAACCGGTCGCGGCCAGGCCGCTGGCGAACGGCCACTCGGCGGGCGGGAGTTCCTACCCGCCGCTGCCGCCGCCGGTCAACCACGCGCCTCCGGCGATCTACACCGCGCCGGTCGTGGCGGAGTATCAGCGGCCCGCGCTGCAGCTGCCCAGGGCAACGAGCCGCGACGACCGGCCTGCCCGCGAGGACCGGCCTGCCCGCGAGGACCGGCCTGTGCGCGAGGACCGGGCCGGAACGCCCGCCGTCAACGGCGAGGCCCAGTCGTCGGCCCGCCCGGAGATTCCGTCCCGGCAGGACATCTACGCCGCACCCGCGGCGGCCTCGCGCGGCCGCCAGGATTCGTCGGCGCCGAGCCCGGTTGGCCGGGTGCGCAGCACCGAAGAGGCCCCTGGCTATGCCCAAGGGCCCCAGGGATCGCAGGGTACGCAAGAAGCGGCGCCCGGGTCAGCAGGCGCTACCGGCCCGGAGGCCGTCCAGTCGCCTCCCGGCCAGCTGCGGCGCTTGCCCTCCGCCCGGACATCCACGCAGGCGCCGATAGGACCGATGGGCGGCCAGCCGATGGGCGCCCAGGGGTCGACGCCGCCGAGTCAGCATGGCCAGGGATCGTCCCGCAGTGCCCCCTACAGCGGTCCGCAGCCGGTCGCGGCGGCGGGAACGCCCGGCTATCCCTCCACCGGCGGGACTTCGCTCACCGATGCCGTGCAGGCGGCGCACGACGAGGGCCAGGAGTTCGGCGGCTCGGTGGCCAGGGACGCGCCGGCGCTTTGGCTGGAGGCGGTGCTGGCGCGCAAGCCGCGCATGCCGTCCGACCTAGAGGCCCGGCTGCTGCAGGGCTCGGCGCTGCCGATCGACTTTCTCTTGCACGACGAGGTACGGCATGCGCTGCGCCGGGGCTTCTGGGACGCGCTGGAGCGTACCCGCCGGTAAATACGAGAGGTCGCCCGGATTGTCCGCGGCATCGGTGGGTAGGTTGACAGACGTGGTTGCGCTGTCCGGCGAGCTGTTCGACGCCATCGAGGTAAACGCGGCTCGTACTGGCAACCACAAGCGGGCCGCGGTCCGGATGAGCCGCCTGGCGGTACAGGCTACCCCGGCTGGCATGTCACGGGCCGAAGCGCACATGCGGGCGGGCGAGCAGTGGATGCTCGCGGATGACCCCGAAGCTGCGGTCGAGGAGTTCCGCATCGCGATCGCGGACGCCGGACCGACCTTTGATGACCCGAGGGTCCCGCTCGCCCGGGCGATGTTTGCCCTGGGCCGCAACGCCGATGCCGACGCGCTGCTCCGCGAGCTGAGGGAATCGGGGGGCAGGTCGCTGGCCCGTACCTGCGATGAGGTGGCCGAGCTGCTCACCGAGCAGGGCGACCTGGAAGGCGCGCTCGAGTGGGCCACCACGGGTGTCGACGCCTGCCTGGGCAGCGAGGACCGCGCCGAGCTGCAGTTGCTGCTGCGCCTGCGCTACCGGCTACGCGTCGACCTGGGCCTGCCCGAAGACGACTACGACAAGATGCTCGACGACCGCCGGTCCGGACCCGCGGCCCCCGCGGCCGGGTCCTGAACCAGCCAGAACCCAGCCGCGGAGCAAAGCCGCGGAGCCACGGAGCGGTAAGCCGCGAAGTGCCGCGCTAGCCCGTCACCCGCTCGACTCGCGCGACGGCCAGCGCGTCCCGGTCCTGGTCCACGTCGACCCGCACCTCGTCGCCGTCGATGATCTCTCCCGCCAGCAGGGCACGGGCGAGCTGGTCGCCGACCGCGGACTGGATCAGGCGGCGCAGCGGCCGGGCCCCGTACACCGGGTCGAACCCGGTCAGGGCCAGCCATTCCTTCGCCGCCGGGGTCACCGTCAGCGTCAGCCGCCGGCCTGCGAGCCGCGATGCCAGCCGTTCGACCTGCAGGTCGACGATCTGGGTGAGCTCGCCGGTGGACAGCGCGTCGAACACGATCACGTCGTCGAGCCGGTTCAGGAACTCGGGCTTGAACGCCGCCCGGACCGCCGCCATGACCGCGTCCCGCTTCGCTGTCTCGTCACCGAACGCAGGATCGGCAATGAACTGAGAGCCGAGGTTCGAGGTCAGCACCAGGATCGCGTTCCTGAAGTCGACCGTGCGGCCCTGGCCGTCGGTGAGCCGTCCGTCGTCGAGGACCTGGAGCAGCACGTCGAAGACCTCCGGGTGCGCCTTCTCCACCTCGTCGAGCAGGACCACGCAGTAGGGCCTGCGCCGCACCGTCTCGGTGAGCTGGCCGCCTTCCTCGTAACCCACGTAGCCAGGCGGGGCCCCGATCAGCCGGGCGACGGAGTGCTTTTCGGCGTACTCGCTCATGTCGATCCGGGTCATCGCCCGCTCGTCGTCGAACAGGAACGCCGCCAGCGCCTTAGCCAGCTCCGTCTTGCCGACACCGGTCGGCCCGAGGAACAGGAACGAGCCGGTCGGCCGGTCGGGGTCGGACACGCCGGCCCGGGCGCGGCGCACCGCGTCGGAAACAGCCTGCACGGCCCGTACCTGGCCGATCACGCGCCGGCCGAGCTCGGCCTCCATCCGGAGCAGCTTGGCGGTCTCCCCCTCGAGCAGCCGCCCGGCCGGGATGCCGGTCCAGGAGGCCACCACGTCGGCGACGTCATCCGGGCCGACCTCCTCCTTCACCATGGGCGCCGCCGCCGGGTTTCCGGCCGCTCCGGTTCCGTCCGACTGGGCCGAACGAGCCGTGGTGCTTGCCGCCGCCTCCAGCTGCTCCTTGACCGCGGGTATTTCCCCGTAAAGCAGCCGTGAGGCAGCTTCGTAGTCACCGTCCCGCTGCGCCCGCTCGGCCTGGCCCTCGAGGTCGTCGAGCCGCTTCTTCAGCTCGCCCACCTTGTTCAGGCCGGACTTCTCCTGCTCCCAGCGCGCCACCAGCGCGTCCAGCTGCTCCTGCCGGTCGGCCATGGTGGCCCGGAGCCGCTCGAGCCGGTCCTTGCTGGCCGCGTCGGCCTGGTTGGCCAGCGCGAGCTCTTCCATCTTCAGGCGGTCGACGGCGCGCCGCAGCTCGTCGATCTCGACGGGCTGGGAGTCGATTTCCATCCGCAGCCGGGACGCGGCTTCGTCGACCAGGTCGATGGCCTTGTCCGGCAGGAAGCG
>PMOU01000443.1:0-2534 GCA_003161205.1 Actinomycetota bacterium
CCGCGACCTGCTGCGCCTGCTCGGCGTGGGAGGCGAACGGCTTCTCGCACAGCACGTGCTTTCCGGCCGCGATCGCCTTGAGCGTCCACGGTCCGTGCAGGGAGTTCGGCAGCGGGTTGTAGACGGCGTCGATGTCCGGGTCGGCGAGCAGGTCGTCGTAGTTGCCGTGGGCGGTCGGTATCGCGTGCCGCAGCGCGAAGCCTTCCGCGCGCGATTTGTCGCGGGCCGCGATCGCCGCCACCGTCACCTCGGGCAAGGTGGCGGCCGGATCGAGCAGCGCCGACTCGGAGATACGAGCAGTACCAAGGATTCCGATGCGTAGTGGAGGCACGGTTCAGGCTATGGCATGGCCAGGGCAAGCGCCGGGGGAGGGTCGGGGGAGGGTCGGGGGAGAACGCGGCCCGGATCCGTTCGATATGCCGGTCGACGCGCCGTCACTAATTGTTCACTTGTCGTTCGCCTAGTGATAGAAAAGTGACTGCGCGTCACGGTCATGTCGACGTGGCCATGATGTCGTTGACTGGTGGGAACAGGTGAGGCGTTGAGCCGCGACGGCCCCCGGGTGGCCCTGGTCAGCGGCGGCTCGCGCGGCATCGGCGCGGCCACCGTGCTCAGGCTCGCGGTGGGTGGCTGGGACGTCAGCTTCTGCTACCGCGACGACGAGCAGGGGGCTCGCGAGGTCGAGAAGGCCGTCTCCGAACTCGGCGCGCGGGTCCTGTCGGTCGAGGTGGACGTGACCGACGCGGCTCAGGTCGCGGCCTGGTTCGGCCGCGCCGAGGATGAGCTCGGCCCGGTGGAGGCGGCGGTGAGCTGCGCGGGGCTCACCCGGGACCGGCCGCTGGCGCAGCTGCCGGAGGTGGACTGGCGCACGGTGATCGACACCGGCCTGGACGGCGCGTTTCACATCTGCCGGGCCGCCACGTTCGCCATGCTGAAGCGCCGCACCGGCCGGATCGTCGCGGTGTCCTCGGTCTGCGGGGTCTACGACCACGGCGCCGGCCAGGCCCAGCACGCGACGGCCCAGCCCGGGATCGCCGGGTTCGTCGCGGACCTGTCCGCCCTGGCCAGCCGCTTCGGCATCAGCGTCAACTGCGTGACCCCCGCGCCCGTCAGCCACGACCTGACCGCGATCCTGCCGGAAACGAGCCGCGCCGACCTGGCCGAGACGCTCGTCCTGCGCCGCTTCGGCGATGCGGCGGAGGCCGCCGGCCTGGTCGCCTTCCTGCTTTCCGACGCAGGTGCCGGCCTCACCGGCCGCGTCCTGGAGGCGCACAGCGTCATCTCGCTGTAGACAAGAAAAAGATTAATTATCCGGAACGGTCCTGGTGTCACCCTCCAGCCCGCTTACCGCTCGTCAGTAGTTCTCCGGAAGATCGATGANNCGGCAAGATGGTGTCCATGGTGGGGTATTCGTCCTGCAGCGTCGGCGGCAGGGAACGCTCGAATATCACCGTCTCGCCCCGGCGGTGTGCGCGGTAAAGGTCACTGAGCCGCGGGTTCGATGCCTGCGCGGCCAGCCGGGTCCGGGTCGGGGGCAGTGTCGTCAGCGTATTCGCGTCCTTCGCCACGATCAGCATGAGGGCAGGGGCTTTCTCCAGCTCCCCGGGCGGTGCGGATCGCGTCAGGTCAACGGGCTCGTTACGCAGCTGGGCGTGGAGAAAGTGATCCTCCGGGTACATGCGAACCGTATTCCCGCGGAACAAATCGGCGTACTCCCCAGGCGAAAGCGGCGTGCCTGCCGCGGGGTTCTTCTGCAACCTGTTGTGCAGGTGCAAAATGGCGATCACTCCGTCGCGCCGGAGAATGCGCGTGAATTCGCGGGCGAGCGCGCCCTTTTCCGTCACGTAGTGAAAAGCGTCGACACAGAAAATGACGCCGACGCTTTCGTCTTCGAGGGGCAGCGGCTCGTTCATATCCCAGCCCAGGACGGCGGCGGCGGCGGGGACGAAAAAGCGCCGCGCGGCATAAGCCGACTTCGGGTCAAGGTCCATGGCCACGATCCGGGCCGGGTCCGCCAGCCGAGCGAGGTAGTGCGAGAAATGACCCATCCCGCAGGGAGCGTCGAGGATCAGCCCGTCGCGCGCCTCGACCAACCCCAATGCCGCCCGGGCCGCGAGGAACGACGGCGTCGCGAAGCGGTGCCGCATATAAAGGCGCCACTGCCCGGCGGCCCAGAAGGGCGCGACGAGCCGGTTTCCCGAGTACCTGCGGCAGAACCCGCCGACGGTGCGGCCCGTCAGGAGCCAGCCCAGCGCGGCGTTGCGCAGGTACCGGCGGAACGTCACCCGCATCCCGCACAACTCCATGCACCGCACCCGGGGCCACGACCTGCCGATCATCACGCCGCCCGGCTCTCGCCCGGGGCGTCTATGCAGGGCGGCCAGCAGGGCGCGCCCGGTGGACGCGCGGGCCGAGAACACGACACCGCAGGCCATGACCACCTGCTGGCAGGAGCACGAGGCGATGCCGTGCCGGGGTGTCCCCGAGCGGACCCCGAACCGCCCGCCGCAGTCCGGGCATGCCAACGCCGGGAG
>PMOU01000443.1:2601-2834 GCA_003161205.1 Actinomycetota bacterium
CTCCGCCACCACGCTGTACCGGCGGGCTGCCGGGTTAGCGGCCCTCATGGCGTGAAGACAATCCGGCCCACAGTGTCGCCGCGGGCCAGCTTGTCCAGCGCGTCCGGCACGTCTTCGAGGCCGAGCCGCTCGCTGACCAGCGGCCGGATCGCGCCGTCCGCGACGAGCTTGGTGAGCTGCCGGTGGCAGTCGATGATGGACTGCGGCTCCTTGGTCTGGTAAAGACCCCAGTG
>PMOU01000616.1 GCA_003161205.1 Actinomycetota bacterium
CGGAGAATTGGACTGAGCCGTTTATGCAGCTAGATGCTGGTGGGGCGGGTGGGGCTCGAACCCACGACCGGCGTATTATGAGTCCGCTGCTCTGACCGGCTGAGCTACCGCCCCGCACCGGTGCACATTACCAGTTTGCCGCGGCCGGCGAAGGCCGGAGGGCTAGCCGCCAGCGCGCGGATTAGCTGTCGTCGCTTCCTGCGGGGGGCGCCGGCGCGTCAGCCGGTTCTTCCTGGGTCAGGGTCACCAGCAGGTCGTTGAGCTTGGCTACGAAGACGGCGGGGTCCGCCAGGCGCGCGCCCAGGGTGAGCACCGCCTGGCTGTAGAGCAGCTGCGCCCATTCACCCAGGTGCGGATCGTCCAGGTCGCGGTTGAGCCGCTGGACCAGCGGATGCTGCGGGTTGATCTCGAGCACGGGCTGACGGGGCAGCCCGGTGCCGGCCAGGCGGCGCGCCGGGTTGAGGTCGATATCCGTCTCACCTGCCACGATGCAGGCCGGTGAGGTGGTCAGGCGATTGGTGACCCGTACGTCGGTGGCCTGGCCCGCCAGGATGTCCTTGAGCTTGGCCACCAGGCCGGCGAACTCGGTGGTGGCCTGCTCCTTGGCCTGGACTTCAGCCTCGTCTTCCAGCGCGCCGAGGTCGGCGGTGCCCTGGGCGACCGATTGCAGCTGCTTGCCTTCGAAGTCGCGCAGGCTGGTCACCAGCCAGTTGTCGATTTCCTCGGTCAGCAGCAGGACCTCGATGCCCTTCCTGGAGAACGTCTCCAGGTGCGGGCTCGACTTGGCGGCGGTCAGGTTCGGCGCCAGCAGGTAATAGATCTTCTCCTGGCCTTCCTTCATCCGGCCGGCGTAGTCGGCGAGCGAGGTGGACGGCTCGTCGCCGGCCGAGTTGGTCGAGGAGAAGCGGAGCAGCCTGGCGATCTCCTCCCGGTTGCCGAAGTCCTCCACCACGCCTTCCTTGAGGACGGCGCCGAACTCCGTCCAGAACGCGGCGTACTTCTCCGGCTCGCTGGCGGCCAGGTCAGCGAGCAGCTTCAGGATCTTCTTGACCGCGTTGGAGCGGATGTTGTCGACCACCCGGCTCCCCTGCAGCAGTTCCCTGGAGACGTTGAGCGGCAGGTCGGCCGAGTCGATCACGCCGCGGATGAAGCGCAGGTACTGGGGCAGCAGCTGGCCGTTGTCCTCGAGCACGAAGACCCGCCGGATATGCAGCTTGACGCCCCGGCCGGCCTGCGGCATCCACAGGTCAAACGGGGCGCGGGACGGGATGAACAGCAGCAGCGTGTACTCGTAGGTGCCCTCGATCTTGCTGTGCACCCAGGCCAGCGGATCGGTGAGATCACCGGCCGCGTGCCGGTAGAAGTCCCGGTAATCCTGATCGGTGAGTTCGCCCTTGGATCGCGCCCACAGCGCCGACGCCTGGTTGACCGGCTCCACGGGAGCGTCCGCGGGAGCGTCCGCGCTCTTATCGGCCGGCGGCATCAGGATCGGCAGGCTGATGTGATCGGAGTACTTCTTGATGATCGAGCGCAGCCGGTAGTCGCTGAGCAGNNTCCCGGAGCTTGAGCACGATCGTGGTGCCGCGGGCCGGCAGCTCCGCCGTTTCCAGCGTGTACTCGCCCCGCCCGTCGGACTCCCACCGCACGCCCTCGGTGGCCGGCACGCCGGCCCGGCGGGTGGTCAGCGTTACCCCGTCCGCCACGATGAACGCGGAGTAGAAGCCGACGCCGAACTGGCCGATCAGGCTGGCGTCCTTGCGCTGGTCGCCGGTCAGGGAGCGGAGGAACTCGCGGGTGCCCGACTTGGCGATGGTCCCGATGTGCTCGATCACTTCCTGGCGGCTCATGCCGATCCCGTTGTCGGCGACGGTGATCGTGCGCGCGTCGGCGTCGAAGCTGACCGTGATCTGCAGCGGCCCCTCGGCCTCTGGCTGCTCGCCGCGGGCGAGCAGCTCCAGCCGCAGCCGGTCAATGGCGTCGGAGGCGTTGGAGATCAGCTCGCGCAGGAAGATCTCCTTGTTGCTGTACAGCGAGTGGATCATCAGGTCCAGGATCTGGACCACCTCGGCCTGGAAACTGAAGCTTTCCTGCTCCGCCTCGACGCTCATGAACGCATCTCCATCAGGTATCGACCCAGTCGCCGCACCGTCCGCCGGGCACGACGCAGCCACCACATACCTTAACGGGGCGCGGGCCGTCGCATGGTCACACAACCCCCGGCGCTGAGGACGGGCGAGCTAAGAGCCATTGCCGGGTGGGGAGAGCACGGCCGTTCGGCCGGAGAAAGGTGAGAACCTACGGCGCCGCAGCCGGTCCAGCCCAGGGAACCGGCGCCGGACCCGGGTTTGGTGCGGGCTGCTCAGGGCCGCCCGGCGGCTTGCAGGGACATGGCGTGCTCGACCAGCGTGACCAGGGTGGCCTTGGTCGACTCCCGGTTCCGCGCGTCACAGGGGATCACCGGCACGTCCGGTGAGATGGCCAGCGCCTCACTCACGTCCCGTGACCGGTGCGGGAACTGACCGTGGAAGCCGTTGATCCCGATGACGAACGGAAGACCGGACGCCTCGAAATAATCCACCGCGGGGAAGGAGTCAGCCAGCCGCCGGGTGTCGACCAGCACGACCGCGCCGATCGCACCCTGGATCAGGTCGTCCCACATGAACCAGAACCGGTGCTGGCCCGGCGTCCCGAACATGTACAGGACGAGGTCCTTGTCCAGGGTGATCCGCCCGAAGTCCATCGCGACCGTGGTGGTGGACTTGTCCGGCACGTGTGACAGATCATCGACATCCGTGCTGGCCACGGTCATCACGGCTTCGGTCGTCAGCGGGGTGATCTCTGATACCGAGCCAACGAACGTCGTCTTGCCGACGCCGAATCCGCCGGCCACGACAATCTTGACCGACGTCATGGCCGTCGGAGCGTCGGACCTCGGCTGGGCGACGCTAGATCTTACGGAGTCCACTAAGCACCCTTTCGAGCAAATTGAGGTCCGGACGGCCCTCAGAATCATCGCGCTGGTGGATGCGGACGAGGCCGTCCGCGCCCATATCCGCGATGAGGATCCTGGCTACGCCGAGCGGCAGCCGCAGTACCGCCGACACCTCCGCCACCGATCTCCAGTCCCGGCAGAACTGCAAGATCGCCTGACATTCGGGCGCCAGCACGGAGAGATCGCGAGGCTCGAGAACGGTCGCCGTGACCAGCGCCTCGATGGCGAGCTGATACCTCGGCTGCGTCCGGCCTCCTGTAACCGTATACGGCCGGACGAGCCTCGTCGCACCGTCCTCGTCGGTCCCGAAGCCGCCGAAACCAGAACGTCCTGGTCCCGGCCCCTCGTCCCACAGACCGGCCCGGCCCTGCCACGAACCAGGCAAGCCCACGAACGGCGGCCGGTCATCACCTCGCCCTTGGCCCGCCACTGCAACCTCCGGTCACCGTCGTCCATCACCTGGGATGGCTGATTGCATGACACCGCGAGTGGCAGGGGTAAGTACCCGGCCGGCCCGCTCAACCAGCAGGGTCATCTCGTAGGCTACAAGCCCGAGATCGCAAGTGGACGCAGCGAGAACAGCAAGGCTTGACCCGTTGCTGATCGCCATGATCACCAGCACTCCCCGCTGCATCTCCACTACAGTCTGCACCACCGCGCCGCCCTCAAACACCCGCGACGCACCCTGGGTCAAGCTCGTCAGCCCCGAGGTCACCGCCGCCAGCTGATCGGCCCGTTCCTGCGGAAAACCAGCGCTGAAGGCCAGCGGCAGGCCGTCCGAGGAGACCACCACGGCGTGGGCCACGTCAGGTACCCGCTCGACGAAGTTGGTGATCAGCCAGTTGAGGTCCTGCGCTGGGCGCCCTGGTGTGCTCATGCGCACTCCTCTCGTCGCCCGCTCATACAGGTTCCTCCTCCTGGTGTCGTCATGCCTGGGCCTTGGTAGGTCATCGGTCCTAAGGCTCCTCGGTCTGGGGTGGTGCGGCGGCGCGGCCCTCGCGCACACCTCGCTGGAAGCTGGACATGCGGCTGCGAATCGCATCCGGCGACCTTGCCGGGGCTTCGGCTTCTGCCTCCTGGCTTCCGGAGGCGCCGCCGTTGCCGACCGACCCTGGTACGAGGTTAGCCCTTGGCACCCGCCGGGGCAGCCCGGCTTGCGTCGTCTCCCCGGCCGCGGGCTCCGCGACCGCCTCGGCCGCGCGCCAGCCCTCGTCGGAGGGTGAGGTCCACGAGGCGTGCCCAGCCGACTGCGCCTGAGTTTCGAGGGGTCCCTGGCTCCGAGCCCCAGGCACCCCGGCCGGGGTCAGGGGCTCGCCGCTGCGGCGGAACCAGTCGGACTCCAGTGAGTCGAAGATCGGCAGCCGCTGCTCGTGCGGGCCCGGCGGCGGGACCGCTACGCGGCTGGACTCGGCGGCCGCGTCGTCCGCGGCCGAGCCGTTGCCGCCCGCTCCCCTCGCCCCGTTCGCCACGCCGTTCGTGTCGGACGCGCTCGGGCCGTCACTGCCGTGGACATGCTGGCTGCCGATCGGGAACTGCGGGGCCTGCGGTCCGCGCGAGCTGAGCCCGGTGAACGCGGGCAGCCTGCTCGGACCGCCCGGAGCCGCCGGAGGTATGGGACCGGCCTGAGACGCGGGAACCGCCGGAGACACCGGACCTGGCAGCGGCGCAGAAGACGCGGGACCGGCCGGGGCGGGCAGCTCGGCGCCATCGTCGGCCGAGTTGCCGTTGGCGGGCGCGACGTTGCCGTTGCGGACGGGCAGCGCCTGGGTCGGCGGCTCGTCGTCGTCATCATCGCCCCATTGACCGCCCAGATCCCAGCCGCTGCGCACGGCGGCCAGGCCGCCGTCCCCCAGACCCGCGGCGGCGGGGGCGGCCGGAGCATCCGGGGATCCCTGGCCCGCTTGGGGTCCGGACGGAGCCTGAGATCCCTGGGCGGGCACGCCCAGCCCGCTGGCCGGGATGCCGGAGCCGNNAGAGTGCCGGTCGGCAGAGTGCCAAAAGCCGGAGTGCCCAGGCCCGGACCGCCGAAAGCCGGAGTGCCGGAGGCCGGAGTCCCGGTGGCAGGCGCGCCGGAGGCGGGAGGGCCAGTGGTGGGCGTGTGCGTGGTAGGCGCGTGCGTGGCGGGATTGAAGGACGGGCCCGAGGGCTGGGTCGCGGACCCGGCGGGTGAGGATGCGGGCGCGCCGGGTGAGAACCTCGGTATCCGCGCGGCCGCCGTGGCCTGCGAGGCGAGGGTGGCGGTGGGCGCGGACAGCGACGCCGCGGGTCCGTAGTCGTCCGCTTCGAACCGGCGGAGCCGGCCCAGCGGGGGCGCGACCTCAGGGGCCGCCACCGTGTCCGGTAGCCAGATCAGGGCGGTCAGGCCGCCGGCCTGGGCGTGCCGCAGCCGGACCCTGACGCCGTGCCGGGCGGCCAGGCGNNGCCACGTCGACCACCGGCGGGTTGTCCAGCCGCCAGTTGGCGTGCGACATCTCCTGGTCCGAGATCCCCACGCCGTTGTCGGTGATGTCGAGCAGCACGCCGCCGCTGCTCAGCGGCTGGCCGGACACGTAGACCTGGGTATCTTCCGGCGAGAACGTGGTCGCGTTCTCCACGATCTCCGCCACCAGGTGCACCACGTCGTTGACGGCCTGGCCGACGACCACGATCCCGGGCTGCACGTTCAGCACGACCCGCTCGTACTGCTCGATCTCGGAGATCGCCGCGCGCAGCACGTCGACGAGCGCGACCGGCTGGCTCCACCGCCTGGTCACCTCATGACCGGCCAGGACCAGCAGGTTCTCAGAGTTGCGGCGCATGCGGGTGGCGAGGTGGTCGAGCCGGAACAAGCTGCTGAGCCGACCGGAGTCCTGCTCGCTCTGCTCGAGTGAGTCGATCAGCGACAGCTGCCGCTCGATCAGCGACTGGCTGCGCCGGGACAAGTTGATGAACATGGCGTTCAGGTTGCCGCGCAGCATGGCCTCGTCGGCCGCCAGCCGCACCGCCTCACGGTGAACCTGGTCGAAGGCCCGCGCGACCTCACCGATCTCGTCAGTGGAGGTGACGCCGATCGGCTCGATCTCCACGCCCTCGTCCGCGCCCTCGCTCTGGCTCAGCCGGCGCACCATCTCGGGCAGGCGGTGGCCGGCCACGTCCAGCGCGTCGCTGCGGAGCTTGCGCAGCGGGCGGATCAGCGAGCGGGCCACGATCGTCGAGACCAGCAGCACGAGCAGGAGCAGGAGCAGCGTCACCACGCTGGTGATCAGCAGGCTCTGGGTGGCCCGCGACCGCAGCGTGTTGGCCCGGGCGGTGACGGCACTGGTGAGCTCGTCGGCCACGTGGCGCGTGTCGTCGATGGTCACCGACATGTTCGTGTACCAGCCGGCGGCGCTCAGGCCGCTGTTATTCGCGGTCAGCGGCCGGGCGGAGTTGGCGCCGGCCATCGACTCGGCGAGGTCCTCCTGGTACAGGGCGAGGTCGACGCGGGGGCCGCTCACCGTGTTCTGGAAGTTCTGCTGCTCGGCGGTGTTCGTCGAGGCGGTGAAGTCGGCATAGTCCGCCGTCTGCAGCTGGAAGGCCTGCGTCAGCGTGAGCAGGTCGTTGGGCAGCAGCGTGGCCGTCGGGGAGCTGAGCGCCGCGAACAAGATGGCGCGCTGCTGTGACATGTCGTTCTCGGTCCGCATCAGGGCGCCCAGGGTGATGACGTTGCCCTCAAGGGAAGCGTCGTTAGCACCGGCACCGACCGAGGCGCTGAACGTATTCGCGGGGTCGATGATGTTTTGCGTGTAGACCTCGATGATCTTCGACACGGGGGTCGGCGAGATCGCGATCTCATTCCGGATGATCTTGAGGTCCTGCAGGCTGTCGGTCAGCGTGTTCAGGTCTTCCACCGTGCCCGGCTGATACCCGCTGCCGACCGTGACGCCATTCGCGAGCGTGGTGACCGTGCTGGCGTCAGCCGTGGTCACGGCCTGCGCCTTGGCCAGCTCGCCGGCCAGCGCGCTGCCGCGGCCCGACGTCCGGGCCGTCGGGTAGGCGGCCGCGTAGCCGGCCGACAGGT
>PMOU01000093.1 GCA_003161205.1 Actinomycetota bacterium
TATGACCGGATAGTCGTGACCGTGGCCAACCCCGGCGAGATAGTCAGCGGCCTCCCCTGAACCGGACCGCCCTCTGGGATGGGCCAGCCCATACAGCGAACGAGCAGCCGGCTATCGCTGGCCAGGTCATGCTTAACCAGTTCCCCGATCCTGTCCGCGGCAAATGAGGACGCGAGAGATTGATCCAGGTCTTGGCGGTCACGCGGCTGCCTTTGTCCCTACGATCGAGACATGACGATCAGCGAAGAGAAGTACGTTGCATCTACGACATACCGTAAGTCGGGAGCGGCGGTTCCCACGCCTACTTGGATAATCGCGCTGGATGAAGGCCGCGTCGGCTTCTGGACATCATCGGCGTCCGGGAAATATAAGCGCCTGCGCAACGATCCCCGGATTGTGCTCCAGCCCTCTGACGCGCGTGGCCGCGTGAAGGCCGGATCGCGGTCAGCGGAGGGGACAGCGGAGCTGGTAACCTCCGGCGCTGACTTCGATGCGATTCAGCGCGGGATCCGTGCGAAATACGGCGTGATGGTGCCAGTTTCCAAGTTTTTCAACACTGTGGGCCATATCGGCAAGGGGAAGTTCCCATATGGCGACGTCGGCGTGGTTATTACCGTCAGCGATCCGGTCTAGGCTATCCCTGTTGCAGCGAACAGGATCATTACGGTCAAGCGAACCCAAATCGCCAATGGGCATCAGCTCATCGGCATGTGCGATAAACGGGCGTCGGCGAGGGGTCTCGAGCATGCACGCGGCGCTGGCGGCGCGTGAGCGGGACGGCGGCAGCGTGGCCGGGCTGGCTACGGGAGACGGGCGACGTGATCGATCTGGATTACCCGCTGTTCCTCGTTGATCGTGTAGAAGACACGGTACCGGCTGGCTTGCAGGCGGCGTGGTCCGGCGACCCGTAGGCGAACGACTCCGGCGGCCGCGGCTGGCGGGCGAGCCCGCTGACGCTCTCCCAGAGTGCAGCGACGCCATCGGGGATCGTCGCGGAGGAAGCCCGCCGTCAGGTCCAGGGCCCGGATTTCCCAGTTGACCTGGTAGCTCACCGGGAAGACAGGCCTAGGCGGCGGCCCGCTTCCTCATGGGAGAGGTAACGGGTCGTCCCGGCGTCCAGGCGGGCGAGGTATTCGGTTCGGGCGGCGTCGAACTCTTCGTTGACGCGCTGCTCGTCTGCTGCCTGGCGTAGTTCCTGGTATTCCGCGATGGGCACCACGACCGCGACTACCGTGCCGCCGTGATGGATGACGTCATGGGTGTCGGTGGCGGGCAGTTCGCTCATGAAGTTCATGGTAACGACAGGGACCGGCAGCCGGGCGGCGCAACACGGCGGACCGGGCGGGAAACGAGGCAGGATGATCATGGCGTGACGTGGCTGCAGCCCCTGCGCTGCCGCAGCCTGCGCTAGAGGCGGTTATGCGTGCTGCTGTGGCCCGCCTGGCTGATCGCGTTGCGTGGCCGTTGCCGGGTCCGGAAGCTGGGGCCGCCGCGGTAGCCGGTGCCGCGTCGGCATGATGATCATCGGAGGGGACACGATCCTGCGTTCTTACATGTCAATGCGAGTTCCGAGCGATGTGCCCGGACAGGATGGCGCTTTGCCGGCCCGCGGCCACAGCATCTGCATCCGCGGTGCCCAGATCGCGGCAGCACTAGCCGCCGATACCGTTTCTTGCACCTACTGGGCGAAGGCGTCGCAGCGGGAACCAGGCGGCCGCGGTGACCACCGCGGTCTGCATGTCATCTCTTCCCTGGCCTCCCGAGATCGACCCTGTCCGCGGCATCGCCGCGTAGAAAGCTGCGCGGCTTGTGAAACTCTGCACAAAGCGCTTCCGCGGAAACGCTACGGTGCGGGTCCGCCCGGTTCGCGGCTACCGGATGTTCGGCGTATGATCCGCGTTTGAAAAGTAGCTATACTTATGGCTATGTCACCCGCGGAGCAGATGTCCCTCGCAGACGTAAAGAACCGCCTGTCGGAGGTCGTAGACCGGCTGGAGCGGGAACATGGCCGGGTAGTGATCACCAAGCATGGCCATCCGGCTGCGGTGGTCATCAGCCTGGACGACCTGGAATCCCTTGAAGAGACTCTCGACGTCATGGACAGCGCGCCGCTCCTAGCCGACATCCGCGAGAGCCTGACCCAGCTCGGCACAGACGACGCACCGGTGCTGACCAGGGAAGAGGCCCTAAGCCTGATCGCTGACCGGTGAACGAGGGCGATTTCGCGATCGCCTGGGCAGCACCGGCCCGCCGCGCGCTGAGCCGGCTACCCGAGAAGGTCGCGACCTCAGTGGTGGAGTTCCTGTACGGCTCCCTCGCCGCGAATCCGCACCGGGTCGGCAAGCCGCTCCGGCTCGGCCTCGGCGGGCTCCACAGCGCTCGGCGCGGCGACTACCGGGTGATCTACCGTATCGACGCCGAAATCCGGCAAGTCTCAGTCCTGGCTATCGAACACCGGTCTGACGTTTACCGGCCACGGCAATTTTGAGAGCCGCTTTTACAGTCGGCGGCAGAAGAGTGCGCGTTCTGCTGCCGGGAATCACCGGGCCGGCAGCTGGTTAGAGCACACTGTGAAAGTGGGCGAAAAGATAAAGGAATGCTCGCCCGACGAGCTTCGGCGGGTACTGCGGGAACAGGCCGGCCTTGACCTGGCCGCGCTAACACCGGCGCAGGGCGGCGAGTCGAAAAGCACGTTCTGGGCTACCGACCGGACCGGGACGGTCAGCGTGCTCAAGATCATGCCGGCCGCCGCCCCGGGCGCCGCTGGTCACCTGCGGGCGCTGGACGGCATACTGGCCCGGCTGCGTGACCGCGGGTACCCGGCACCGCGGTTCCACGCCGTCGGCCATGTCCCCGGGCTGGTGTTCTGGGTTCAGCAGCGCATGCCCGGTGCCGTCCTGGATGGCGGCCGGGGAGAACCGGGTCGCGCGGCGCTGGCCCGGCTCCTGCCTGACCTGCTCAGGCTGAATGACGCCCAGGCGGGCCTAGGTGCCGGCACCCGCGGATGGCCGGACCTGCTGGCCCGGACGCTGGCGCCCGGCGGCGACGGGTACTGCCTGCACTCCACCTTGCAGGCCAGCCCGGCCGCCCGTGACCTGCTTCCGGTACTGCGCCGGGTCGCTGACCGCTGCTGTGCGGCCATCCCGGCTGGCGAGGACTTCGTTCATTATGACTTCACCCCGGCCAACCTGCTGTCCGATGGCACCGCGATCACCGGCGTGATCGACATCAACCCGCCCGTCCTGGCCGGTGACCGCGCATTCGACCTGGCCACCTTGCTGTTCTACCTGTACGACCACGAGGACATCCGCCACCTCCTGCGCGCCCGGCTCCTGCACCTGGCCGGCCCCCTTGCGGCCCGCGCCTACCTCGCCCACATGGTCCTGCGGCAAGTCGACTGGTCGCTGCGCCACCACCCCGCGGGCACCGCCACCCGGCACCACCTGCACCTGGCCAAAATCATCACCACCGACATCGACCGCAGCCCGGCACACTGAATTTACGCCGCTCCCAGAGCGGCAGAAGAGTGGGTTCCTTCGGAAGCCTGCTTCAGGGCCAGATGCCTTTCTCGTCGCGTCACGGATGCCTCGTGCTTGCTTGAACCCGCGCGACCAATCTGAATGAATTCGCTTAACCACAGTTGTCGCAGATGCCAGTCAGCGGCATGACTTGGTGACAAGCCGGGCACAGTTTCGCCAGCCTCAAGCGCGGGATGAGGTGCGACAGGCCGAGCGACTTCAGGAAGTCCGCCGCGAATTCGTCGTCCACCGTCTGGTAGGACTCGACACCACCGTTGATCCCGCATACTGCGATCACCTTCTTGCGGTCCACTCCCGGCTCGATCGGTTCCATGCCGGCAACCGGGCCACGATAAGGTCCGGGACCTTCTTTGACCTCCGCCGGGACGGCATCTACCCA
>PMOU01000657.1:0-671 GCA_003161205.1 Actinomycetota bacterium
CCCCGCCGCACGCGTTTCTGTCGTCCGGGGCCCGGTACCCCACCCGCCTCGCCGGGCCTGCTGGCTAGGTCCGGCCCGGGCCGCACGTCATGCGAAGACGGGACCTTGGTCTCTAGGCCACCCGGCCGTCCCGCGGTGTGCTGGTAGCTGACGAGAGGGATCCCGGTCAGATCCTTCTCGTTCCTATCAGCCGCGGAAGGGGCAATGGTGACATGAGCACCACAGTCAGGGACGTGATGACCACCCACGTGGTGGCGGTCACGAAGGACGCGTCGTTCAAGGACGTCGCCGCCATGCTCCGCCAGCATCAGGTCAGCTCGTTTCCCGTCGTCGACGCGGACGGGAAGGTCATCGGCGTGGTGTCCGAGGGGGACATGCTGCCCAAGGAGGCCCTGCTCGCCATACCCGGGTCCCGGGTTCCGGCCGGAGAACCGCGCCCGAACGA
Source organism: Actinomycetota bacterium (assembly GCA_003161205.1). The sequence goes on from PMOU01000657.1 coordinate 446, forward strand.
CTTCGCTAAGGCGAACGGCGTCACGGCCGCCAGCATCATGACCAGGGCGCCGATCACGATAACGCCGGACGAGCCGGTCACCAGCGCCGCCCGGCTCATGTACTCGTGCAAGGTCAAGAGCCTCCCGGTCGTCACCGGGACCGGCCACCTGGCCGGGATCATCAGCCGGGCCGACGTGCTGAGCGTCTACAGCCGGCCAGAAGCCGAGATCGAGCACGAGATCACG
>PMOU01000657.1:699-4100 GCA_003161205.1 Actinomycetota bacterium
CAGGCCCGGGCCATCCTGGCCCAGGTCTGGCACGTCGAGGGGGTCGTGTCGGTACGGGACCGCCTCACCTACCCGGAGGGAAGCCCATCCCATGTCTGACCCGAACACGGTCCTGTCCGCGTGGCAGATGACCATCATGGCGGTCGTCCCGCTGCTGGCGCTGTTCGGCTGGCTCATCGCCATCTTCATCGCCGCCAGGGGACCACGTCAGCGTGCCGCCGCCACCAGACTGGCCGGGACGACCGGCAGCGGGACCGGATACGTGCCCGCCGCGACCGGGGCCGCGGTGGCGACCGCGGCTGACCAGGACGAGCCGACGCCCGTGCCCAGCCGCCGGCTGGCCGCCTAGTCTGCCGCGTCCGGGGCCGACTAGGCGGGTAGTCCCGGGTCAGCCCCGCGGCGGCGGGCACAGCGCCGCGCCCGTTATCACCAGCACGTTCCCGTCGGCCCGGTCCGGCGGCTCACCGGCTAGGCCAGTCCGCGGACCGCGCGCGCGGGCGGGATATCGCCGCGGATCGCCGAGATCATGGTCAGCACATGACGGGTCTCAGGCAGGTGATGGGCCCGGAAGATGCGGGCGCCCAGCCATGCGCTGACCGCGGTTGCCGCCAGGGTCCCGGCCAGTCGCTCATCCACCCCGGCGTCCAGGGTCTCGCCGATCAAGTCCTTGTTCGACAGGGAGACCAGAACGGGCCAGCCGGTCCTGGCCAGCTCGGCCAGCCGCCGGGTGATCTGCAGGGAGTGCCAGGAGTTCTTGCCGAAGTCGTTCGCCGGGTCGATGATGATGCGGCTCGGCTCGACGCCCACGTCCACGGCCCGGGCCGCCAGCGCGAGAGTGGTGGCCAGGACGTCGTCCACGACGTCGTCGTAAGCCACCAGGAAGGGGCGGGTGCGCGGCGGCAGATGCCCGGCGTGCGAGCAGACGATGCCCGCGCCGGACTCCGCCGCCACCTCGGCCAGCCGGGGGTCCCTGCCGCCCCAGGTGTCATTAAGCAGGTCGGCACCGGCCGCGCAGGCCTCGCGGCCCACCTCGTGCCGCCAGGTGTCCACGCTGATGACGAGCCCGGGGTAGGCGTCCCGGACCGCCGCGATGAACGGGATGGTGCGCCGGATCTCCGCCCGTACGTCCACATCGTCGCCGGGGCGGGCGGGGACCCCGCCGATGTCGACGATGTCCGCCCCTTCAGCCACCACCGAGTGGACTCGCTCCATGGCCGCCGTCTGGTCCCAGGTGATGCCCGGCTGGAAAAACGAGTCGGGGGTCCGGTTGACGATGGCCATGACCAGCAGCCGGCCCGGCGCGAAAGCGTGCTGGCCTAGCCGCAGGACCTGCTGCGGCTGCGCGTCCCGCCGCCGGGAGGCCGGCCTGGCCCCGGTCATGTCGCCGTGCTCGCCAGCACGGTGCGCACCCGGGCATAGAACCCCTTTACCAGCTGCACCCGCGGGTCAGCGAGCAACGGCCCGAGCAGGCCAGTCACGAAATGCGGGCCCCGCTGGGTCAGGTCGGCCTCGACGAAGACCAGCACATCGCCGCGGGTGACCAGGAGCGACTTCCGCAGAGCCTCGCCGTTGCCCTGGTGGGTTCCGAGCGACGGCGCGATATCGCGGGCCCGGTGCACGGTCGCCCCGGCGCCGGCCGCCACCTGGGCAGTGGCGTCGGTGGAGTCGGAGTCGATAACGACGAGGTCGTCCACCAGGTCGCGCTGCTTGTGCTCCAGCAGCTCCTCCAGCGGCCAGTCTCGCCAGTGCGAGGTCCGTCGGCGGTACCAGTTCTCGGCTCGGTGGTCCATTCGCCCCCAGACCGCTGGGTGGTTCCGTACATCGCTATAGCGGCCGGGCCCGGCCGCGCCCTGGTTCGCTAGCTCAGCCCGGCTCGCCTGGTTCGCCTGGTTCGCCCGGCTCGCCTGGTTCGCCCGGTTCGCCGATTTCGGTGACGAGGTCGTCGTGCAGGAAGCACAGGTAGCCGCTCACGGCGGCGGAGTCCCCTTCGGCCTGCGGGTACGACCAGACGGCATCGGCGAGCTTGCGGCCGTCCGCGTTGACCGACCAGTACGAGGCCGTGCCCTTGTAGGGGCACACGGTGTGCGTGTCGCTGGGCTCGAGCAGGTCCTGCCGGACGTCGCCGGCCGGCAGGTAGAAGCGGTTCGGCAGGCCGGTCTCGGACAGCAGCAGCGGCCGGCGGCTCTCAGCGAGCACGATGCCGTCGAGCAGCACGCGGACGGGCCGTGACGAACGGCGCACGTCGACGCGGTGATACGGGTCACGGATGTGCCCCTCGACGCGTTCGTCCTCGTCGTACCACTCGTCCATGGCATCCCAGTAAAAGCCGGCGTACCCCTGCAGCCAGCTCGACTCCGGGTTCGGCTCCGGGTAAGCCCAGACCGCGTTCTCCGCGACCTGGTCGCCCGCGGCCACGGACCAGTAGGACGCGGTGCCCTTGAACGGGCAGTAGGTGTGGTGGTCGGTCGGGCGTAGCAGGCCGGGCCGGATGTCGGCCTGCGGCACGTACACCTGGGGCAGTATCCCGGTCTCGTGCAGGAGCACCCCGCGGGTGGTGTCGAACACGGTCTGGCCGCCGAAGGTCGCCCGCACCCGGCGCGGGAATTCCTGCATCAGCAGCCGGTGGGCGGGACCGTCAATCCGGTAGTTGACGGTTTCCGGCGCGCGGCCGGACAGTGGGCCAGGCGGAAAAGTCAGGGACATCGCGGCTCTCCTTGCAGTGGGCGACGCCCCTACTAACCCCCGCCGCCCGCCCCGCCATTCCGCCGCGCCCCAGAACCGGTGGTTTCGAACGATTGAGCGCCATGAACCCCCTGATAAGGGTGGTCGTGACGCCCAATGACGAATTTAGAGGTCGGCGGGGGCGGTGAAGTCCAGCAGGCGGGTGCGGGCGGGGGCCAGGGCGGGCCAGTCGCCGGCGAACTCCAGGACCGCCACGGCGGCGGTGGGGAACCTGGCGAGCGACGGCGGGAACGCGCCGTCCTCGGCGAGCGCGTCCGCGGGGCTGGCGGCCAGGCTGGCGGCGAGCTCGGAGATGGCCGGGTTGTGACCGATCAGCAGCGCGGCGCGGCATGAGCTGGGCAGTTCCTGCGCCAGGTACAGCAGGGTCAGGGCGCTGGCGTCGTAGGCCCGCGGCTCGAACGTCACCGTCGGCGACCCGCCGAGCGCCGGGGCCATCAGCTCCCAGGTCTGCCTGGTCCGGCGGGCGGTGGAGCACACGACGACGTCCGGCAGGTAGCCGTGCTCACGCAGCCAGCGGCCGACGGCCGGGGCATCCTGGCGGCCGCGCTTGGCCAGCGGCCGGGCGTGGTCGGAGACGTCCGGCCAGTCTGATTTGGCGTGTCGCAGCAGCATCAGCCGTCGTGTCGTGTCACTGACCACTAGCCCAGCCTGCCACGGCT
>PMOU01000657.1:4158-13343 GCA_003161205.1 Actinomycetota bacterium
AGCCGGGGGAACTCGACCCGGACGGTCTCGCCCGCCCGCAGCCAGCGCGGCGGCTCCTGCGCACCGCCAACCCCGGAGGGCGTGCCGGTGGCGATCACGTCGCCAGGTTCCAGCGTTACGAACTCGCTGATGAAACTGATCAGGTGAGCCACCGGGAAGATCATTTCCCGCGTGTTGGCGGACTGCACCACCTCGTCGCCGATCCGCGTCCGCAAGTCCAGCTGTTGCGGGTCCCCGACCTCGTCCGCCGTGACCAGGGCCGGCCCCATGGGGGCGAATCCGTCCGGGCTCTTGCCCAGAACCCATTGCCCGTTGCGGTGCTGAACGTCACGCGCGCTGACATCGTTGACCGCCAGGTAACCCGCCACGTAGTCAAGCGCGTCCGCTTCCTTGACGCCCTTGCACGTCTTGCCGAGGACGACGCCTAGTTCACCCTCGTAGTCGATCTGCTCGCTGCCGCGGGGCATCCTGATCGGGCTGTACGGGCCGTTGACCGTGTTGGCGAGCTTGGCGAAGACCACTGGCTCGGCCGGGGCGGCCATTTCCGCCTCGGCCGCGTGGTCACGGTAGTTGAGCCCGATGCAGATGAGCTTGCCTGGGTTGGGGACTGGCGCCAGCAACTGCGGGCCCGCTATCTCCAGCCACACTTCGGGCGGGGCGCTCTGGATGACGTGACGGGCCAGGTCCAGGAGTTCGTCACCGCCGCGAAGCAGCTCCAGCATGTCCGCGGGCAGCCGCGGGTCGGCCGCATTCAGGTCGATGACTCGCGTCATCGATGGGTCGGGTACGCCCTCGGTCGCACCGGACCGGATCTGTCCGTCGCGGGTGAAGCTGATTAGGTGCATCCGGTCTCCTCGTGATCGTGGTGCGGCCGTGATCGATTACCGCGTTCCGGCTCTGGCGGCTTCGCTCTCCTCGCGCAGCCGCAGCCGAACCGCCTCCGCGTCAAGCGCGCCCCGCTCCATGGCACTCCTGAGCGTCCGGATCGTGTCGCGGACCCCTTCGCTGATTGGTCGCCAGCGCACCGGCGCCACCGCCGTGCTCAACGCGCTCTCATCCACCTCGACCGGCCCGATGATCTCCGCGTCGCCAATGCCGACACGCCCCTGCATGGCGGGCTCGGTGTCCTCGATGGCGGCCACCAGATCGTGCACGCTAGCGGCCGAGCCGCCGAGGTTGAATACCTCCGCTCCGGCGGGGGCGGCCTGCGCGGCCTGAACGAAGGCGCTGGCCACGTCCGAAGCGTGCGCGAAGACGATCTGGCCGTGCCACGGGATGTAATAGTCGGTAACGACAGCCGCGGCCAGCATCGCCTTGCTGGGCGGCGAGCTGTTGCCCTGGTCACGCCCCGGCCCGTAGACGATCCCGCAGGGTCGCAGGCCGATGCTGGCGAGTCCGTTATCTTCCCAGTAGATCCGCGCNNGTGCCCTCGTTGGCCTGCTTGAACACCCCGTACAGATTGGGCGGACGGATGGGCGTGTCGAGTCTGAGAGGGGCCGACGGGTTAGCGTCCTCAGCGCTGTAGACGCTGCCGGAGCTGGCGTAGGCGATCCCGCGCACCTGGTCGCCATTGCGGCGGGCCGCCTCGAATACCGCGGTCGTCCCGACGACGTTGACCGTCGCGCCCAGCACCGGGGCGGCTCGCACGAAGGGAACCTGGAGCGCCGCCATGTGCACGATCCGGGTCACCTGCTGCTCGGCGACCACGCGCTCGAGAGCGTCGACGTCGGCCACGTCCCCGCTGACGAAGACGACGCGGGCCAGTTCATCGTCGTCGATGAACAGGCGCAGCCGGTCCACGTTGGTGGCGATATCGTGGGCGACGACGGTGGCTCCTTGGTCGAGCAGATGCCTGATCGTCCACGCGCCGAGCGCGCCAAGCGCGCCCGTGACGAGATACCGCTCAGGTTGATCATTGTTCAGCAACGGATTGCCCCTCCGCCGGAGCCTGCCCGGTCACTGCCGGGTGAGCGCTGATTGTCCGACCTTGCCGACAAGATGTCATGTATGATATCTCATCATGGCCTGGATCGAGCCGGAAAGCCAGCACGATGACCGATTTCTCCGACCTCGGCCCGGCGCTGATATTCGGCCCGCCGCGGGCGGCCTTCCCCAACTTCGGAGCTGCCGTCATGTCCCCGCTTGCGTACTCAGGAACCACTGACCGGCGGCCACCGACCGGGCGGGGCGTGATCGCCGTGCTGCGCACCGATAGCCCGCAGACGGCGCTGAGTCTCGGCCGTGGCTTTGCCCAGACAACTGTGGCGGGCATCGAGGTCACGATGACGGTCCCGGACGCCGTGAAGGTCATCGCCACGTTGGTCGCCGAGGGCGTGCCGCGGGTGGGCGCCGGAACGGTCCGGACACTCGCCGAGGTGGACGCCTGCGCCGAGGCCGGGGCGTCGTTCATCGTGTCACCTCACCTCGACCCGGCCCTGGTGCAGCGCTGCGTCCAGCTAGACGTGCCGACCTGCCCTGGAGTCATGACGCCCAGCGAGATCGTCCGCGCGATGGATCTGGGGGCAGCGGCGGTCAAGCTCTTTCCGGTCTCGGCCATCGGCGGGCACGTCACGGTCAGGACCTTGCTTGAGCCGATTCCTGACGCCCGGATCGTGGTGTCCGGCGAGGTCACTCTGCCGGAGGCGCCGGCCTACTTCGCCGCCGGCGCGTGGGGCGTATGCATCGGTCGCTCACTATGGCCGCCGGAGGCCGACCTTGATAAGGAGTCGGCGGTCCGGGACTACGCGCAGCAGGCACTGGACGCGAGCGGCTGCACGGCCGTGATTGGCGCTATGGCCTGAACGGACCGGGCCGGAACGGACCGGGCCTGAGCGCACCGGGCCGGAACGGACCTGGCCTGAGCGAGACCGGGCCTTAACAGGTCGCGGCCGGGCGCGAGATGCTAGAGGTCGTCGATGCCCGTGAACACAGTGCGGGCGTCCTCACCGGTGGTGAGGCCTGGGCGCAGCTTGGTGCCGAGGCCGGGCCCGGACGGCGGGGTGATGTGACCGCCGCTGATCGCCGGCATCTCGGTGACGATATCCCGGTACCACCCGTTGTAGTACGCGCGCACGGTTTCCTGCATCAGCGCGTTGGGTGTGTTGCTGACCAGATGCGCGGAGGCGGTCAGCACCACCGGCCCGGTGCAGTCGTGGGGCGCGATAGGCAGGTCGTACGCTTGCGCGAGGGAGGCCACCCGGCACGCCTCGGTGAGGCCGCCGACCCAGCCTAGGTCGAACATGATGACCTGGGCCGCGCCGGTCTCGAGCAACGTCCGGAACGATGCCAGGCCGGCCAGGGTCTCGCCCATGGCCACCGGGACGGGGGTGCTGGCGGCGAAGGTGGCTGCCGCCGCCAGGTTGTCCGCCTTGACCGGGTCCTCGAACCAGTACACGCCCAGCGGCTCGACGGCCCTGGCGATCTTCAGCGCCGCGCCGAGGTGCCAGACCGCGTGCATCTCCAGCATGACGTCCATCGCATCGCCGACAGCGTCACGGATCTGCGCGATCACCGCCACCCCGGCGCTGAGGTCCGCGGGCCCGATGTCATACCCCTGGGACGCCGCCGCGTAGGGATCGAACGGCCAGATCTTCATCGCGCTGATGCCCTGGTCGAGCAGCTGCCGGGCGAGCTCGGCCGGCCTGTCGATGGCCATCTGCAGGTCTTCGTAGGGTTCCGCCGTTCCGGTGGCCGCAAGAAGACCGTCCTGGGCGGCGGTCCCGCGATCAGTAGCCCGGAGCGCGCCGCGCGTCGCGCGCCCGTAGGTGGGTCCCGCGCAGGTGTTGTAGATGCGCGCCGATTCCCGGGTGGCGCCACCGAGCAGGTCCGTGATAGGGCGGTCCATCACCTGACCGCGGATATCCCACAGGGCCAGGTCCACGGCCGACAGGCCGCGCGTCTCGGCGCCCGTCCCCTGGTACCCGAGAAAGGCCCCAGAAAGCTCGCGCCAGTGCTGGCTGACCAGGAGCGGATCCTTCCCCACCAAGTACGGCGCGATCGTCTCGTGGATGTGCGCCTCCACCGTCGCGGGCCCGATGCACGTCTCGCCGAGCCCGACGATGCCCTCGTCGGTGTGGACCTGTACCCATAGCATCTGCGGATGCCCGGCCAGGCGTACCGTCTCCAGCCCGGTGACCTTCATGTGTTCTTCAGGTACCTCTCCAGTTCCATATCGCTGATGGCGGCGGCTTCGCCCAGGCTGGCCACGACGTCGGGCGGCAGCGCGATCCCGTCCCGGAGCGAACGATCGAGGTTCTCCCACTCCTTCTCACCGGGAACGTAGAGCCGGTCTACCCCAGCCGCGCGAGGGGCAGCGTGGATCTCGTCGATGAGGCTCTCTATGCGTCCGGGCAGATCCGGACCGATGGCCGCGACATCCAGCGCCAGGAACGCGGCACCGTGGTGGGTCGGTGCCGACGGATCGCCCGCCAGCCAGCTCCCGACCCGCGCGGTCATGGCCGCGCCGGTCAGGGCGCCCGCCAGGGTCTCGATCAGCAGCGCGAGCCCGAATCCCTTGTGGCCCGCGGCCGGTGTGAGGGTGCTGTGCTCCGGGTACGCCTGCGGATCGTCGGTAGGCCGCCCCTGCTCATCGATCAACCACGTGGCCGGAATCGGCTCGCCGCGCTCCCGCGCCGCGTACACCTTGCCGCCGGCGACCGTCGCGATCGACATATCCAGCATGAGCGGGCGGTGCCGCCCGGCCGGCACCGCATAAGCCAGCGGGTTGCTGCCGGTCACGGCGCCGCGCGACCCGGGTGAGGCGACCGACGGGATGTCGTTGGCCATGGCCAGCCCGATGAACCCCGACCGCGCCGCCTGGGCCGCATAGGAACCGGCCGCTCCGAAATGACAGCTGTTGCGGACCCCGACGTACCCCAGACCCGTATGCCGGGCCTTGCCCAGCGCGAGGTCCATGGCATAGGTCGAGGTCACCATGCCGNNGGCTGGAGTCGCCGTCAACCAGCGCCCAGCCCGGTCCCTGAGTCGCGACCGACGGTACACCGCGAGGGGCCAGACCGCCGCGCTTAAGCCGCCGGAGGTATCCGCGGAGTGCCTTGGTTCCGTGCGTGAACACACCCCACGCATCGGTCGTGGTCAGGATCTGCGCGGTGACCCGCGAATCAGCCTCGCCCACGCCGCAGTTGCGGAGCGCGCCGACACAGAATTCGCTGAGATTGTCGATGGAGATGACCTGCGGTGAATTGCTCATCGACCTCCTGTCGTTAACGTCAGTTCTATCGTATGTTGTGTCTCATATTCTATCTTTGGAGGTCGGTCGTGAGCGGCATTCAGAGCGTCACGGGTTGGGTGCAGGACACCGATCTCGGCTTCACGCTCGTCCATGAGCACATCGCCGCCAGCTCTCCCGGCATACTCCAGAGCTGGCCTGGGCTCAGCGGCGGTCGGGACAAACTCGTGGCGACCGCCGTGGCCGCGCTGGCGGCGGCTCGGGCGTCCGGGGTGCGCACGATCGTCGACTGCACCACCTTCGACCTTGGCCGCGACGCAGTGCTCCTCGCTGAGGTTTCGCGTACGTCGGGGGTCGCGATAATCGCGTCCTCAGGCCTATGGCTTAACCCGTCTGTCACCGTTCGCGCGCGTACGGTCAGGCAACTAGCGGACTGGTTCATCCATGACCTCCTCGAAGGCATGGATGGCACCAGCGTGCGGGCTGGGGTGATCAAGATAGCCACTGAGGAGGCCCTCGGACCGGATGACGCGAAGATCCTCCAGGCAGCGGGAATCGCGGGAGTCGAGACCTCGGCGCCGATCATCACGCACACGGCGGCGCAGTACCGCAGCGGCGAGGCGCAGGCGGCACTCCTCGAGTCTTACGGCGTGGATCCGCGCCGCGTCGCCATCGGTCATAGTGACGACAGCGACGACCTCGCCTACCTGACCGGTCTCGCGTCGCGCGGTTACTGGATCTCGATGGACCGGCTCCCGCATGGCCGCCTGCCCGAATACGGCGGCCAGACGGTTCAAGACCGGATTGAGATGATCGGGAAGCTGATCGAGGCGGGCTTCGCCGCCCAAGTGCTGCTCTCGCACGACGAGCCGATCTGGGCCGGGCTGCTGACAGACGAGGATCAGGAACGGCACCTGCGGTCGAATCCGGACGGGCTCACCTTCCTCTCGAAGGTGGTCATCCCCGGGCTCGAAAAGCTCGGAATCTCCTCGGATGTGATCTCAGGCCTCGTCGTGGACAACCCGCGACGGTGGCTGTCCGGCAGCTGACGTCTCAGTACTCATGCAGCACCACGCCTCCGACGAGCGAGAATTCACCGCACCAGTAGAACCCCTCGAGATGCCTGAGCACCGGGAGCCGGTACAGCGGCGCCTGCGCGTTCTCCTCGATCCGCGCCGTGCCCGGGCCTGACCAGCATCCGGACAACGTTATATCGGCCAGATCGCGGGCCGTGATCTGACGAAGCCCGGGCCTGCCGTCAATCTGCGGGATGATCTTCAGGTTAAGGTTCGTGACAAAATCCACCCTGGCCCGGACGTCGTCCAGGCCGGCCGGCCGGGTCTTGTACGGGAGGGTTCCGGTGAAGACGTCGATGCCGTTACGCCGCAGCGTCCCGACGATCAGGTCGCCGCGAACCTCGAGCGAGACCTCGCCGATCCGCTTGGGCTGGCCGTGGAACTCGCGGCCGCCCGCCATCGCTCGATCGCTGTCGACGAAGAAATACGGCGAGTAGGAGCCGCTGACCTCGCCTGACGGCCCGGAGTACCGGGCCGCGACCATAACGTTGACTTCGTGAGTATCTCGACCAAGCCCGGCGACATCGCCCCAGCGGGCCATCTGGACCATCACGACGTCCCCGACGGGCTGGAGCGGGCTCGGGACCAGGGCGGCGATCGCGTCCGGCGAGGTCTGGTACTGCACGACCAGGACCTCACCGTCCTTGAACCGCGCCGGCGGCGGCCCGTGCAGCGGGTTGTCGAGCGGGACTGAGTGCGCCAGCGCCGGGTCCGGAATCTCGGCAAGATAGTTCAAAGATCCCATCGGCCGTCCCCCATGATGGTGCAGCGACCACGCTAATGAACTTCGGATATCGTACACCGAGCGACCTCGTCCGTCGCCGATCCANNACTGGCAGGCAGCGGTCCTGGCGGCTATTGCGGGCCGAAGTACGGGGCGACGAGCTCGTGATCGATGCGAGAGCAATTCAGCTTGCCGATCAGCTCGCGATGCTCACGGATGGTCGTGACCGCGGTGTCTGCGTCGCGTGCCTTGATGGCCTCGTAGCGGCTGACGGCCAGGTCCAGCATGAGATCCCAGGTATCCGGGAAGCTGTCGACGAACACCCGGTCAAGACGCAACCCGACCGGGCCCATGAGCATGACGATAAAGCGGTTCAGCCGGGGGTAGCCGACGGCCTGGAACATGAGCTGGTGGCTCTCCGCCGTCAGGCGACGGAACGTGCGCCCGTCCCGGACGGTCCGGGCCTTCTTTAGGCCACGGACAATCTGGCCCAGCTCGGCGATTTCTTCCGTGGTGATCTTCTCGACCAGACGCGGGAACGCGGGGAGCTCGATGGCATTGACGAGGAAGCCCTGCTCCTCCATGTCCACCCGGGACACCCAGCGCACCGTCGCGCCCCGGTAAGGCGTGACATCCACAAGACCGTCGGCCTCAAGCAGGGCGAGCGCCTCTCGCACGGGCGTCTTTGACACGTGCAGCATGGCGGCGAGCTCGTTCTCCACGAGACGGGTGCCGGGCGGAATCACCAGTTCGACGATCATCTCGCGGAGAGAGGTATAGGCCGCTTGCTTGTAGGTGGCAACCGGCAGAGGCGCGGGCTGGTGCAGAACGAGGGCCTCCTTCCTGGCCGGCCATGACGGCTCGGGACCATGCGGGTCAGCCGTCGCTCGAGGGTTAGTTAAACCCTGTCGATAATATCTTAAGGGCGTGCGGGCCTGCCATGCGCGGCTGTCGCCACCGGCAGTCGCCAGGGAAATGAGCATCGCCTTTCCCGGTCAGCTCGGCGCGGCTGGTCTGGGCGGCGTGCGCAACGAGGCCATGCCGCCGTCGGCGGTCCAGATCGAACCGTTGACGAAGCTGGCGTCGGGTGAGCCGAGAAAGGCAATAACCGCGGCGATCTCTTCCGCCGTGCCGAGGCGCCCGATGGGCTGCCGGGCCGCCAGCCGGGCGCGCTCGGCTTCACGATCGTCGGCCGCGTCGAGCAACCGGTTCACCCAGGGCGTTCCGATCGTGCCCGGGGCGACCGCGTTGACCCGGATCCGGTCGTCCAGCAAGTCCGCGGCCATCGACAGGGTGAGGGCGTAGACCGCACCCTTGCTCGCGCTGTAGGCGGCTCGCTTCGCCAGGCCCACCAACGCGGCCAGCGAGCATACGTTGACGATGGCCCGGCCCTGCGACTGCCGTAGAAACGGGAGGGCGGCCCTGGTCGCATGGACAACGCCGAATACGTTCACGTCGAGAACATGGCGCCACTCGGAGAGGTCGCCCTCCTCGACGGTTCCTATGGCGCCGATGCCCGCGTTGTTAACCAGGAGGTCAATGCCGGCGTGCTCGCTGCCAACAGCCGCGATAGCGTCCCGCACCCGCCGCTCGTCGGTCACGTCCACGACGGTGTGGCGGCTGCTATCGCCGCTGGGCAGTGCCGTCACGTCCAGGGTATAGACGGTCGCACCCGCGGCACGCAGGCGCGCCGCGGTTGCCAGTCCGATGCCCGACGCCCCCCCGGTGACGAGGGCCACCTGGCCTGCGTAATCCGCTGTCATCGTCGGCCCTCGCCGGTGTGCGTCACGATGATCGCCCTCCTGTTTCGGTCACCGTCATGATCCTGGGCACATGTCATGATCCTGGGCACACGTCATGATCCTAGGCACACTGCACTCGACAGGCCGCATGAGCGAGCCGCCCGCCTGGACAATATTTTAGAATATCGTACACGGCCCGAGATAATTTTACGGTGAGGTGTGCGTGGAGATTCTGTCACGAGCCACCCAGCCTGGTACGCCGCCGACCCCGCCTGAATTGGTTGCGGTCAGATAGTATCTTGTATATCATCGCCTCAATATTGACGTAGACGCCGAAAACGGTGAAATCGCGTGCGCGAGGTGACGATCCCATCGGTCGGCATGGCAATGACCGAAGCCGTACTGATTGCGTGGCTGAAGAGCCCGGGCGACAGCGTTGCCACCGGCGAGGCTAT
>PMOU01000657.1:13445-21783 GCA_003161205.1 Actinomycetota bacterium
CGCAAGCGCCGGGAACTGCGCGAGCAGGCCGACGCACAAGCCCAGACCGCAGCCGGACGGCGAGGTCCGCGCTTTCGAGCCGCGATCGCCGAGCACGTCTCGGAGTCCTGGCGGACGATCCCGCATTTCGCCGTCGTCCGGCAGATCGATGCGCGGAGCGTTCACACGTCGCTTGGCGTGATGCGCGGGAACGGGCTGCCGGCCACCGTCACGGACCTCCTGCTCCGCGCCCTCGCGTTGGCGGTAGAGGCGGAAAACGCAGGCGATATCGGTCTGGCTGTGGCGACGCCCGAGGGCGTCGTCATCCCGGTCGTCGCGGGCGTGGTTGGCCTCGGACCCGCGGCCCTCGTCGCGGCCCGGGCGGCGGCGATCGCTCGGGCGCGGGAAGGTCGGTTGTCGGCCACGGACCTGGCCGCCGGGCCGGTGGCCTCGCTGTCCAATCTCGGCGGCCACGGGGTGGATTCGTTCACCGGCATCATTCCGGCTGGGCAGAAGCTTTTGCTCACGACGGGAACGATCGCCGATCGACCGGTGGCCGTCGACGGCCTGGTGACCGTGCGGCCTTCCTTCGCCGCGACGCTCAACGTTGACCACCGCCACTTCGACGGAGACAACGCCGCAACGATCCTGGCCGCCTTCCAGTCCGCGCTTGATGAGTCCATCACCTGGGCAGCACAGAAGGAGAAGCCTGATGAGTGAGCCGGACACGTCCGGGGAGGCAACACCATCCCCGTCCCTGCCCGAAGGAGTCACGAGCGAGCGGCTCCTGGAGTGGCTCGACGGCATGCTCCTGATCCGGTACTTCGAGACCGAGTCCGTCCGGTTGTCGCTCGCAGGCAAGATACCGGGCGGGATCCACTCGTCCGAGGGCCAAGAGGCCGTCGCGGTCGGCACCATGGCGGCCCTCGACGGCCAGGACGTCGCATCGGGAACTCACCGCAGCCACCACCACGCGCTGGCCAAGGGCCTGCACCCTCGACCGGTCATGGCTGAGTTGTTCGGCAAGGCGACCGGCGTAAGCGGAGGCCGCGGCGGCAGCATGCACCTCGTCGACGCCGACCGCAGGTTTCTCGGCTCGAACGGCATCGTGGGCGCGGGTCTTGGCCTCGCCATGGGCGCCGCCCTGGGCATGAAACTGCAATCCCAACCCCTGGTCGCCGTCGGTTTCTTCGGCGATGGCGGCGCCAACAACGGGCGGGTCTGGGAGTCCGTTAACCTGGCCGCGCTCTGGGGACTGCCGCTCATCGCGGTCTGCGAGAACAACCTCTACGCCGTCGAGACGCATATCTCCGACTCGATGGCGGGCACATCCATCGCCGACCGGGCGACCGGCTTCGGTCTCCCGGCGGAGACGGTCGACGGCCAGGACATCCTCGCGGTCTACGACGCGGTCCGCCGGGCGCGAGAGCACGCCGTGGCGGGCGACGGTCCGACGTTCCTCGAATTGCGCACCTACCGGTACGAAGGGCACAACGTCGGCGACGTGCAGAACTACCGCGAGCTGACCGAGGTGGAGGACTGGCGCGCGAATCGGGACCCGATCGGCAGGCTCCGCCAGCTTCTGGAGGGAACTGGAGCGCTCGGTACCGGCGGGTATGACGCCGCCGTCGGACGCGCCCAGGCGGCAGTAGAGGACGCTGTCGCGTTCGCCGAGGCTTCGCCGTGGCCTGATACCAAAGACGTCATGCGGAGCTGGCCGGCGCTACCGGTGAGTACGGTGTCAGCATGAGCGAGAAGCTGACCTATTCCCAGGCCTATCGCGAGGGCCTCACCGAAGAGATGACCGCGAACGCCGCCATCTTCGTGATGGGGACCGATATCTTCCTGCGGGGCGGGCACTTCGCCCAGCTCCTGGGGCTGGGCGAGCAGTTCGGCGTCGAACGGATCAGGGACGCCCCGATCTCGGAGGCAGCCATGCTCGCGGCGGGCGTCGGCGCCGCCCTTCAGGGCATGCGCCCGATCGTGGACCTCAACTTCCTGGACTTCTCATTCGGCTGCATGGACGAGCTTTGCAACCAGGCAGCCAAGATCCACTACATGTTCGGTATCCCGGTCCCGCTCGTCGTGCGGGCCACTAACGGCGTCGCCTACGGCGGTGCTCAGCACAATAACGTCATCGATTCGTGGTTCGCCGAGATGCCCGGCCTGAACGTCGCGGTACCGTCCACCGCACGTGACGTCAAGGGGCTGATCAAGTCCTCGCTACGTCTGGACGACCCGGTCCTGTTCCTCATGGACAAGACCCTGACCGGTGTCCGGGGCGAGGTCGGCGGACCTGAGGACCTGATCCCGCTGGGCCGGGCCGACGTCGTGCGAGCCGGCCAGGACGTGACGCTGGTCAGCTACTCCGCCAGCGTCCGGGTGTGCCACCAGGCGGCCGACATGCTCCACGACCGCGGCATCTCAGCGGAGGTCATCGACCTGCGGACGCTGTACCCGCTCGATCTGGACACGGTCTGCGCCTCGGTGCGCAAGACGGGACGGGCGGTCATCGTCGACAAGAGCGCGGGATACGGGGGCGTCAGCGCCGAACTCGCGGCCTCGATCCAGCGGTCGGCATTCAACTACCTGGATGCACCCGTTGGTCGCATCCACGCCGCCCACTCCCCCGTTCCGCAAAGTCCTCCGCTCATCGAGGCGATGATGCCGTCCGGACAGCTGGTCGTCGATGAAGTCCTGCTCCTGATGGCGTCCTGAACGGCGGTGCGGGCCGCGGACGCCGTGGCGCCCCCGCAGGCCGGCTACATGGTGAGACTTGCCCCGGCGTTGGCCGCCAGGTTGCCGCCGTCGACCGGAAGCAGGACGCCGGTCACCATCGATGCCGCGTCCGACGCGAGGAAGACCACGGGACCCCGGATCTCACTGGGTGCTCCGAGGCGACCGAGGGGGATGCCGGCCAGGACCCGCTCCACCAGCGGCTCATGCGCACCATCGGCCACGATCCCAGCCCACCACGCGTTGGTGAACTGGCAGGGCAAGATCGCGTTGACCCTGATGTTCTCTGGCGCCCAGGCAAAGGCCATTTCGCGGGTAAGCTGGCAGATTCCGCTCTTGGCTACGGCGTAAGCCATATTCCCGCGGCCCAGGGCGCTAACGCCGGCGATCGAGCTGAAGTTCACGATGCTGCCGCCGCGCCGCGCCGCTATCATCCGGGTCGCCGCCGCGCGGGAGCACAAGAAGAAACTGGTGAGGTCGCTGGTCAAGGTAGCCTGCCAGTCGTCCAGAGGAAACAGCTCGGGCGACGCACGTGGCACCGGGGCCGCCATGGCGTTGACGAGGATGTCGACCCCGCCAAGGGAATCCGTCACCGTCCCGAAGACCCGCTCCACCTCGGCCTCGTCGGTGAGATCCGCGACGATGCCGACGGCCGTGCTGCCACCGTCCTGGATCTCCTGAGTGACCTGGGCGACGCGGACCTCGTCGACATCGACGACGGCTACCGAGGCGCCGGCGCTCGCGAGCGCCGTAGCCGCCTGGCCGCCCAGCGCACCCGCACCGCCGGTCACGACCGCCTTTCGTCCGGTTAGATTGAACAGTCCAGACGGATCGGTGAGCCCAGACGGATCGGTGAGCCCAGACGGATCGGTGAGCATAGACACTCCTGGCTTGATTGATATACGATGTACTATCTTTGTGGGTAATTGAGCCACTGTCAACGCATGGCGACCTGGTCGTTTACGGCAGCCCGCGATCGACAGCGGTCAACGCCCGCTCAGCCGCAGCGAGCGTGGCTGCATCCGGGACCGTGCCGCCACGGAGGACATGACGTGCAGAGATATCGGGTAGTCGTGACGGACTTCACGGAATCAGGCCACGACATCGAGTCGGAGGTCTTCGCCGACTCCGGGCTCCCCATCGACCTGGTCACGGCCGAGGAGACCGGCCGCACCGGACTGGTCGCGGCGACCGCCGGGGCACACGCGCTGATCGTGCAGTTCGCGAAGATCGACCGGGCTCTCATCCAGACGCTCACCTCCTGCCGGGTCATCGCACGTTACGGGGTGGGCGTGGACATGGTCGACATCGAGGCCGCCACGGACATGGGCATCCCGGTAGCGAACGTTCCGCACTACTGCATCGACGAGGTGAGCCTGCAGACCGTCGGCTTTGTGCTCGACCTGAACCGGCGCACGCTGCCCCTCGCCGCGCACGTCCGTGCGGGTCGCTGGGGAACAGTCCCGCCGGTCACGCCGCCGTCGCGGTTGCGGGGTCAGCTGCTCGGAATCGTCGGTTTCGGCGCCATCGGGTCCGAGGTCGCGCGCAAGGCGCGGGCCCTCGGGCTCGAGGTCGTTGCCTTCGACCCGTTCGCGGTGCCCGACCGGCACCCGGGAATCAGCTTCGTCACCCTCGAGCAGCTGCTCGCGCAATCGGACTACGTGACCCTGCACTGCCCGCTCACCGAGGCGACCGCGGGCCTGATCGGCGCCGCGGAGCTCGCCCAGATGAAGCCATCCGCCTATCTGCTCAACCTGTCCCGCGGTCCGGTCGTCGACCAGGCTGCGCTGACCGAGGCCCTCCGGACGGGTGTCATCCAGGGCGCTGCCCTGGACGTGCTCAGCACGGAGCCGCCGGACCCGGCGGACCCCTTGCTGCAGCTCGACAACGTCATCGTGACGCCGCACATCGCCAGCTGGTCGATCGAGGCGGGAGCCGAACTGCGGCGAGAGACCGCCCAGAGCGTGGTTGACGCGCTCCAGGGCAATGAACCGGCGTCCGTGGTGAACCGGAACCAGTTGCTGGCCCGGGCGCGTCAATAGCACGTTCCGAGCGCACGATCGTGAGTCCCGTCTTCAACCCGCCAGTGGGCGGGCCCAGGCGGCTGGTGCTGACTTCTCATATTCGATATCTCACGTGCGAGTCACCGGTGTTCCGGCGATCGCGATCGGGCCGGCCCGCTAGCCTTTGAGGGCGCCAGAAGTAAGACCGTCGATGAGCGATCGCTGCGCGACGAGCGTGGCCAGGAAGACCGGAACGATCAGGCACAGGGCGCCCGCAGCCATGGGTCCCCAGCTTGACCCGTCGATACCGACGAAGTCCACGATCCCGACGGTGGCTGGATTCGTGCTGAAGCCCCCGAGGATGAGCGGAATGAAGTACTCCCCCCAGGCCGCGATGCCGATCAGCAGTGCGACCGAGACGATTCCGGGAAGAGCAAGGGGCAGCGAAATCTTGACGAAGCTGCGGAGCCGGCTGCACCCGTCGACCCGCGCGGCATCCTCGAGCTCGACCGGCACACCCTGGAAGTACGAGGCCGACATCCAGACCGTAAACGGCAACAGGCCGGTCAGGTACGCGAGCGTCAGCCCGATGTAGGAACCTATGAGGTTCAGCAAGTGGAAGAAGAGGAACAGCGGGATGATGTAGATCACCGGCGGCACCATCCGGCTGAACAGCAGGAACGCGCCGAAGAAGGCCCGGCCGCGGAACTTCCCGCGGGCGAACGCGTAGCCGGCTGGAATCCCGAAGATCAGGGTGAACCCGGTCGAGAGCCCCGTGATGATGACCGAGTTGAGCAGCGACTTCGCATAGCCGTCCTGGAACAGCGTGTCGAAGTTGCTCAGCGTCAGCGGGCTGATGAACATCGGCGGAGATGCGTCCGCGGCCACCGGTTCCTTGAACGCGGTCAGCAAGATCCACAAGAACGGGATCCCGATCAGCACGAGCCCGATGAGAAGAAGCAGGATCCGCAGGGCCAGTATGCCTTTGCGTCGACGATGTCTCATTCTCATGCTTAACTCCGCCGGGGAAGGATGAGGAAAATGAGGCCCACGGTGGCCGCCACGAGCAGCACGAGGACCACGCCCATCGCGGCGGCATACCCGAGCCTTGAGTAGAGCAAGCCGGTGTTGTAGATCTGCAGGCTGAAGGGCGTGCTCGCTAGCCCGGGACCGCCGGTGGTCAGCTCCTGGATCTGCTCAAAGAGCCTGAAGGCGTCGATAAGCCGGAGCAAGACGACGATGAAAAACACCGGCCTGATGTGGACCAGCGTCACATGCCAGAACACCCTGAAGGGGCTGGCGCCGTCCACCTCGGCGGCCTGCTGCAGTTCACGAGGGACTGTGAGCAGCCCGGCGAACAGCAGTATCGCCTGGAACGGCACCGCGGTCCACAGGCTCGCGATTATCACCACCGGAATCGCCAGATGCGGGTCGCCGAGCCATAGCGGCTGGGGCAGATGGAGCTCCTGCAGAAAATAGTCGATCCAGCCCGCCTCGTTGTTGAACATCGCGCGCCACGTGATGGCGACGACGATTCCCGCCGTCATGATCGGAAGCGTGTACAACGTGCGGACGATACGAATACCCGGGAAGGCGGTTCTCATCAGCAGAGCGAGCAGCAGGCCAAGCACCGTCGACAAGACGGTGAGCCCGATCACGATGTAGAACGTGTTGAGGATAATCGTCGGCGTCTGCGGGTCGTGCCACAACTCGACGAAATTGGCGAACCCGATGAAACGCCAGCCCGGCTGGACGAGATTGTAGTTTGTGAAGCCCATCCCGATCGTGGCCACGAACGGGACGGCCGTCACGGCCAGCATCACGATGAGCGCCGGCCACGAGGCGAAAGCCAGGAAATGCCGGTCTATGTACGCGCGAACGCGCGCGCCCGCATTGCGGGCGCGCACGTCCGGTGCAGCGTCTGTCGCCATAAGCAGCTAGTTCTCCCGCATTATCACGACGATGGGAACGGCTTGGGATAGCCAGCCTGTTTCATGATGGCATCGACACCCTTCGTCATCGTGGCCATCACCGATGCCACCGGTGTCTTGCTAGTGATGAGGCTTGACAGGCCGTCGGCGATCGGCGGGATGATTTCGGTGCCCTGGGCAATACCGGGCAGCAGGTCCGCGTCGGGGTGGGCCAGGATGTACGTCAGAGCCTGATCGAAGGTCGGCGGCAACGCTGCCACGACCTGCGGGTCGTTGAGGACAGCTGATCGGGAAGGTGTCAGGAGGTCCTTGGCGAGCGCGGCGCCCTTCTGCACCGCGGGTGAGGTCAGGTACTGGACGAGCTGCCACGCGGCGCCCTTGTGCAGCGAGGCGTTGTTGATCCACACGCCGAACGGCTGCACCAGCGCGCAGTTATTGGGGTTGACCGCCTGGCACGGCAGTTCCCAGAACCCAACGTCGCTGGCCACCTTCGACTGGGTCGGGTCGATCACCAGCGGAATGCTGCCCGAGTCGTCCTGCCACATCGCCACTCGTCCCTGCTGGAAGTCCTGCAGGCAGTTGTCGACGAGGTAGGTAGAGATTCCCTTGGGCGCAGAACTCTGCAGAATGCTGCGGTAGAACGAGCCGAACGCGGAGGCGTAGGGCTGCTGGCCGATCAGGAAGTTCCAGTTCTTGTCGAAGTACGTCCCGGTGAGCGAGTTGTTGTAGGGGACGAACCAGTTCCAGATCTGGAATGCGTCGTACAGGGCCTGCGACACGTCGCCGCGGACGCAGAAGCCGGCGTGGGCAGGCGTGGTCAGCTTCTGCGCGTCCGCGAGGAGCTGCGCGGGATTCTGCGGCGGAGACGTTATGCCCGCCGCCTTGAACATCGCGGTGTTGTAGTACAGCAGCGCGCCGCCCGAGTGACTCGCGACGCAGTACGTCTTCCCGCCCGACTGGCAGGATGCCTCGATCGCAGGCGCGACGCCGGAGAAGTCGTACGAGGCGGCGGTGTCCGCGGGGTTGCTGATGTAAGAGTCGAGCGGGGCCACGTCTCCGGCGGCCACGAAGTCCGGCAGGTCCTCGGTACCGTAGGAGAAGACGTCCAGCCCGGTGTCCTTGGACTTCAGCTGCAACNNGTCTTGGCGGTGAACTGCGGCATCAGGGTCTTGTAGTAGGTGAACTCTGGTGTTGCCGTGTACGTCTCGTAAGTGATCGTCTGTCCCGCGTACGGCTCGGACGAGCTCCCTGACTTCGCCGTGCTACCAGATGAGCTGCACGCCGCCAGCGTGAGCGCCAGCCCGACCGCCGCTCCCACGGCAGCGTACTTCCGTCTAGCTACTCTCATGTACGTCTCCATATCTCGTACACCATCCAGGGTGAGTAGCCATAGCCAGTGGCACCCGGCAGACTCCACCCGTGACTAACCTGCTCACATCGCGATATCAGCGTCCGGTGAGGCCAGTTCTTGCTGGGCAGGCGGCACAAGGGCCTGACCTCCTTCCCTGCGAAGGGCCGTGCGGCGAATCCTCGCAGCGGGGTAAAAAAGTTGCAAGAGTTGAGATATCATATTTCTGGATCGTTACTCAGGCGTTACGTTGTCCCCACGGGAGGGCGTATGCGTCAGCCCGGAGACCTCGCACTTTGCCTGCGACACGGCCGCATGGCAACCCTCACCGCCCTCACCGC
>PMOU01000285.1 GCA_003161205.1 Actinomycetota bacterium
TACGCGCCGTTCCACCAGCACTTCATCGTGGCGCGGCTCGACCTGGACGTGGACGGCCCCGGTAACACCGTGTACGCCACCGACTCGGTGCCGGCCCGCGCGGGCGGGGACGACCCGTACGGGCTGGGCCTGGCGGTCACGAGCACTCCGCTGCGGACCGAGTCGCAGGGCAAGCAGGACTACGACTGGAGTACCCAGCGCGGCTGGAAGATCGTGAACGACAACATACGGAACGGCCTGGGTACCCCCGTCGGCTACAAGCTCGTGCCGGCAGGGATGTTCCCGCCGCTGATCGACCCGTCCTCGCCGGCCTTCCGCCGGGCGCAGGTGATCGGGCACACGCTGTGGGTAACGCCCTATCACCCCGACGAGCGCTGGCCGTGCGGCGACTTCCCGAACCTGAGCGAGCAGGACGCGGGCCTGCCGGTGTGGACTGCGCAGGACCGGTCCATCGAGAACACCGACATCGTGCTCTGGTACGTGTTCGGCCTGCACCACATCCCCCGCCCCGAAGACTGGCCGGTCATGCCCGTCGACACCGTCGCGTTCTGGCTCAAGCCCTTCGGCTTCTTCGACCGCAACCCCGCCCTCAACCTCCCCCCCACCCACTAGCGGGCGGAGCCGAGGGGCGGGGGGCGAGTTGTATTACCAGAGCGGCGGGTGCCGGGCGGCCCACGGGCGGGCCTGTTCGAGCTGGGCGGACAGGGAGATCAGGGTCCCCTCCTCGCCCATCCGGCCGGCCAGCATGACGCCGATCGGCAGGCCCTGGGCGTTCCAGTGCAGCGGAAGGTTGACGGCCGGCTGGCCGGACACGTTGTACAACGCGGTGAACGGGGTGAAACGCTTTTGCCGCTCGAAGTTCTCGGCCGGGGTCACCTCCTCGAAGTAGCCGACGGGCACCGGCGGCATGGCCAGCGTCGGGGTCAGCACGGCGTCGTAGGCGCTGAGCGCGGACAGGGCCGCCCGGGTCACGGCCTGCAGGTAGGCCTGGGCGAAGATCAGCTCGGGGGCGCTGGTGGCCTGGCCGCGGCCGCGCAGGTAACGGGTCAGCGGAAGCAGCAGGTCCTCGCTTTGCGGGGCGACCGGAGCCAAGGTGGCGTGGGCGCCCCAGAGAACCTCGAAGAACGGCACCACGTCGGGACCGAACGGTGGCGTGATGTCTTCCACCTCGTGGCCCAGACTGGCCAGCAAGGTGCTGGCCTGCTCGTAGGCCAGCTGGCAATCCGGGTGGACGTCGGCCCCCTCGACCGGGTTCGCCAGCGTCCGGCCGATCCGCAGCCGGCCCGGCTCACGGCGGACGTAGCCCAGGAACGACTCGCCCGGCGGCAGCGGCACCGGGGTGTGCATGTCACCGAGGCGGTTGCCCGCCATCACGTCCAGCAGCAGCGCGGCGTCCGCCACCGTGCGGGCGATCGGGCCGTTCACGCCCAGGCCATCCAGGTCGGGCACGAGCGGGCCGCCGGACACCCGGCCGCGGGTCGGCTTGATCCCGAACAGCCCGCACACGCTGGACGGGATGCGGATCGATCCGCCGCCGTCGCTGCCCTGGGCGGCCGGGGCCAGGCCCGCCGCCACCGCGGCGGCNNGGCGTCCGGGCCGGCGGCCCGACCTTGGTCTCGGTGTAGCAGGGCAGCCCGAACTCCGGGGTCGCCGTCTTGCCGGTGATGACCGCGCCGGCCTTCCTGATCGCGGCCACCACGTAGTCATCGGTGTCCGGGACGTTGGCGGCGAAGGCGAGCGAGCCGAGGGTCTGCCGGACGCCCGCAACCATGTTGAGGTCCTTAATCGGGATCGGCACGCCGGTCAGCGGGGGCAGCTGCGCGGGATCCTCGGCCGCCACGACGGCTTTCTCGGCGGCCAGGGCCTGTTCGGCGGCGAGTTCGGCGGTGACGGTGAAGAACGCACCGACTCTGTCGTTAAGCTCGGTCGTGCGGCGCAGGTAGTGATCGGTGACGGCGACGGGAGACAGCTCGCGGGCGCGGATCGCGGCGGCCAGCTCGATCACGGTGAGCTCGTGAATCTGTGTCATGCTGCCTCATCGTAGGCCACGAAAGGTCCCCGAGTTTGGCCGGTTATCTGAGCTTTCCGCCGTGATGTCGTGCTATAAAACCGATCGTTGCCGGGCACAATCGTGGATGATGACGGTGCAGTGCGCTGAGTCCTATGGCAGTTACGCTGAGGTGGGTGAGTACCGGATGCCGAAGCTGAGAGGTAGAAAGTCGCCCGGTCAGCCGGTGACGGCAAGCAATCACAGCGGGCCAGCTAGCACGGCACCAGCTAATACGGGGCCGGCCGGGCCGGCGGGCGAAGGTCCCGCTGATGATCCCGGGACATTGGCTGACGCGGCCGACGCCGACACGTCGCCGTCGTTCTGGGACTGGGCTCCGGCCGATGACCCGGTCGAGCTCGACGACCCGCAGGACGGATTCGCGCGCGAGGACGTCGCGGACGGAGCCCCGCCAGCCCCGCGGGTCGCGGCTGCCGCCGATCCGCCCAAGGCCACCTGGAAGCTGGTGGTCACGCCGGTCGAGCCATCTGGCGGCGGGCCGGCCGGCGGCGGGCAGCAGCACCAGCAGCCGGGTATCGGCCAGCGCTGGGGCAACCTGCTTCATCTTTCCGCCAACCCGAGAATGCGCGTGTGGCAGTGGCGCGCCCTCATCGCGATCATCGTCGGGGTGGTGTTCGCGATCCTGGTCTCCTGGCGGCTCGGGCTGACGCTCGCCGTCGTGGCCGCCATCGCCGACACCATCTACCGGTCCAGGCGAGGCCTGCCCGGCCGGCGGGTCAAGGTAACCGGGGCGATGCGCAAGACCCGCAGGCAGCTGGCCAAGCTCGAGCGGGCCGGCTACCGCGCCATGAACGGCAACCTCATCCCCGATAGCGAGGAGCAGATCGACCACCTGGTGGTCGGGCCCGCCGGGGTGTTCGCGATCGATTCAGAAGCCTGGAACAAGCACCTGGTGGTGCGCACGAAGAATGGCTTGCAGCTGTGGCACGGCCCGTTCAGCATGAAAGACCGGCTCGAACATGCCCGATGGGAGTCGGAGCAGGCCGCCGAGATGCTGTCCGCCGCGCTCGGCAGCCCGGTCACCGTCCGACCGGCGATGGCCATCTACGGCCCGAAGATCCCCTGGGACGTGGCCACCATCAGGGAGGTCGACGTCTTCAGCGGGCCGCGGCTGGTCAAGTACCTGCG
>PMOU01000213.1 GCA_003161205.1 Actinomycetota bacterium
CTTGTCGTCGAACTGCTTGATGTTGCCCGGGTTGACCCGGACCGCGGCGCAGCCGGCGTCGATCGCCGCGAACACGTACTTGGGCTGGAAGTGGATGTCGGCGATCACCGGGATCTGCGACTTCCTCGCGATGGCGGGCAGCGCGTCGGCGTCGTCCTGCGACGGGACCGCGACCCGGACGATCTGGCAGCCGGAGGCGGTCAGCTCGGCGATCTGCTGCAGGGTGGCGTTCACGTTGGCGGTCAGCGTGGTCGTCATCGACTGCACCGACACCGGCGCTCCCCCGCCGACCGGCACCGAGCCCACCATGATCTGCCGAGACAGCCTGCGCTCGGCCAGTGGTGCCGGCGGCGCCGAAGGCATACCCAGGTCGATACCCATGGACTCATGACCCCCATCTGATTGGTTGAGCCTCGTGACCATTGTTCCATCACCCGGGGACCGGACGAGCCCGGACGGGGACCGACGCTGACGGACGCGTCGGTTAACGCCCCGGGCGTTAACCTGCGATATTCAACGGGTTCACGATGTCGGCCGCGACCAGGATCAAGCCGAAGACCATCACCACCATGAAGATGCTGAAGCTGACCGGAAGCAGCTTGGCCATGTCCACCATGCCGGGGTCGGGGCGGCCGCGCAGATGCGCGAACCAGGCCCGGATCCGTTCCCAGATGATCGCGGCGACGTGCCCGCCGTCCAGCGGCAGCAGCGGGAGCATGTTGAACGCGCCGACGAAGATGTTCAAGGACGCGATCAGCAGCAGCACGAAGCTGACCTTGTACTGCCAGCCGAGATTGGCCGCCACCAATTGCCCGGTGACCTCGGCCGCGCCGACCACGCTGGTGACCTGCCCGCCGGTGGAATCGTCCCGGTGCTTGCCGAAATCCTTGGGCAGCGCGGCCGGGAGGGCCGCGACCGCCTTGGCCGAACCGACCAGGACCTGCCCGAACGACGACCCCGCGTAGGTGACGGCGCGGAACGGGCTCGCCGTCTGGAACACCGCGCCGGGCGCGATACCCAGGTAGGCGCCGCTGCGGCCGCTGACGGCGGCCAGTGTGGTGTGCAGGGTCAGCGTCTTGCCGTCGCGCCGCACGGTAATGGTCGCGGCCGACCCGGGGGACGCGGCCTTGATCGCGGCGCCGAGCTGGGTCCAGTTGCTCACCGGCTTGCCGTCGAAGGCGATCACCTGGTCACCGACCCGCAGCCCGGCCAGCTTGGCCGGAGACGCCTTGTCGGCCGCGGTGCAGGTGCCGTTGTCCAGCTGGGTGGTGTTCGCGGCCACGCAGGAACTGACGGTGCCCAGCTGGGTGGTGTTGTCGTTCTCGATGCCGATGCCGAGCGCCACTCCGGCGATCAGCAGGAAGGCCAGCACGAAGTGCATGAACGAACCCGCGCAGAGCACGATGATGCGCTGCCAGGCCGGCTGGCGGCGGAACGACCTCGCCTCATCCGCCGGGTCGTCTACGTCGTCGAGGGAGTGCATCCCGATGATCTTGACGAAGCCGCCGAGTGGCAGGGCCTTGATCCCGTACTCGGTCTCGCCGCGCCAGGTGGACCAGATCGTCGGCCCGAAGCCGACGAAATAGCGGGTGACCTTCATGCCGAACTTCTTCGCCATCACGAAGTGCCCGGTCTCATGCAGCATGACGGAGAACAGCAGGGCGACAATGAAGATGACCCACCCGATCAGGTCCATCTAGTCGTCCCCTTCTGGCTCGCGCTAACGGGCGTTCAGCTCCTGGGCCCGGTGGCGGGCCCACTCGTCGACCGCCAGCACGTCGGCCACGCTCGTCACGGCCGCGCGTGCGGTGTCATGTTCAGAGACTATCCGGGCGACGGTGCCGACGATGCGGGGGAAGCTGATCCGGCCCGTCAGGAAGGCGGCCACGCAGGCCTCGTTCGCGGCGTTGTAGACGGCCGGCGCGGTGCCGCCCGCCACGGCCGCCGCGCGGGCCAGCGCGACCGCGGGGAAGGCCGCGTCATCGAGCGGCTCGAACGTCCACGAGGCCGCCGTGGACCAGTCCAGCCCGGGCGCGGCGTCGGCCACCCG
Organism: Actinomycetota bacterium; assembly: GCA_003161205.1. The sequence continues at coordinate 2,051 of PMOU01000213.1, forward strand.
GTCAGGCCAGGCCAGGCCCAGCGAGATCGGCAGCCGCATGTCCGGCGGGGACGCCTGGATGATCGTCGCGCCGTCGGAGAACTCCACCATGGAGTGCACGATCGACTGCGGGTGCACCACCACGTCGATCCGGTCCAGGGAGAAGCCGAACAGCAGGTGCGCCTCGATCACCTCCAGGCCCTTGTTCACCAGCGTGGCGGAATTAATGGTGACCAGCGGGCCCATGTTCCAGGTGGGGTGGGTCAGGGCCTGGGCCGGCGTGACGCTCTCCAGCCGGTCAGCGGGCCAGCCGCGGAACGGTCCGCCGCTCGCGGTCAGCACCAGCCGGCGCACCTCCGACTCGCGTCCGGCCCGCAGGCACTGCGCGATCGTGGAGTGCTCGGAGTCCACCGGCACGATCTGGCCGGGCTTGGCCCGGCTGGTCACCAGCTGCCCGCCGATGATCAGCGACTCCTTGTTGGCCAGGGCCAGCGTCCGCCCGGCGTCCAGCGCCGCCAGCGTCGCCCGCAGCCCGGCCGCGCCGGTTACGCCGTTGAGGACCACGTCACACGGCCACCCGGCCACCTCGCTGACCGCGTCCGGCCCGGCCAGGAGCTCCGGCACGTCTCCCGCGGCCAGCGGGTGGGGTGGGCTGACGCCACGGCCCGTTCCGGAAAAATAATGGCGGAGTGCGTCCTGTACCGCGGCTACGGCGGCCGGGTCGGCAACCGCGACCGCCGCCGCCCCGAACTCGGCCGCCTGCCGGGCCAGCAGGTCCGGGTTCCCGCCGCCGGCCGCCAGGGCCACCACCCGGAAGCGGCCGGGGTTGCGCCTGATGATGTCCAGGGCCTGAGTGCCGATCGAGCCGGTCGAGCCGAGGATCACGACGTCGCGCGTCTGGGGGGATGCCACCGGTCTATTGTCCGCTACCCGGCGCGCGGCCGCACGGCCGCCACGCAGATACCATAGGCGACGGTTCAGCTACTCTTAGTAGGGAATTATCAGGCGAGTGACGACCCACCTCCGGCGCATCGCGGCCCTCGCGTGCGTCATCACCCTGGCCGGGGTCTTCGCCGCGCCCGCACCGCGCGCCGCGGCCGCACCGCGACGGCACCCCGCCGTCTATCTGGCCGAACGAGCCGCGGTAACACCGCCGCGATACTGGACGCGGGCCCGGATGGACGCCGCCAGGAACGTGGGCTCGACGGCCAGGGTCCCGGCGGCGCCGGCGGACGCGAGGAGTTCGCCGAGTGCGGCGGACGGCGATGACCCGTTCGTCTTCGGCGCCCGGTGGACCGGCGGCGGGGCCGTGACGCGGACCACCGGCCGGGTCTTCTTCACCCTCGACGGCACCGGCTACGGGTGCTCCGGCTCCGTGGTGGCCAGCGCTAACGCGAGCGTGGTGATGACCGCGGCGCACTGCGTGTCCAACGGCGACGGCGGCTGGGCGACCCACTGGGTCTTCGTGCCCGGCTACCACGACGGCCACGAGCCCTACGGCAGCTACCCAGCGCGGACGTTCCTCGTGGCCAGCTCCTGGGAACACGGCGCCGATGAGGGCGACGACGTCGCCTTCGTGGTGGTCGGGCCTGCCAAGGTGAACGGCGCCGAGCGGCGCGTCGCGAAGGTTGTGGGCAGTCAGCCGGTCACGTTCGGCTCCCGGGGCGCGATCCAGACGGTGTTCGGCTACCCGTCGCAGGCCCCGTACGACGGCCAGCTCCTGGACTACTGCGCCGGGATGCTGCTCCCGGATCCCTACGGCGCCGCCGACGCCGGCGTCGACTGCACGATGACGCAAGGAGACAGCGGCGGCCCGTGGTTCACCGGCTTCAACCCGCGCACGGGCCGGGGCACCATCACCGGGGTGACCGCCTTCCGNNGAGATCTGCCGGGCCAGGGCGAAGTCGGCGGCGGTCAGGCCGCCGGCCGAGTGCGTGCTCAGGGTCAGCGTCACCTGGTTCCAGGCGATGGCGACATCGGGGTGATGGTTGGCCGCCTCCGCTAGGTAGGCGACGGCCCCGACGTACAGCAGGGAGTCACGGAAGTCGGCGCGCTCGGTGACCGTGGTGATCGAGTCCCCGTCGCGGGTCCAGGCGGGGACGGCGGAGAGTTCGGCGCTGATCTGGGGCTCGGTGAGAAGGTCCATGGTTCCGGCATACCATTCCCAGGTGACATCATCAGGGGAACCNNAGCGGCTCGGGGCCACGATGACCGCCTTCGCCGGCTGGCAGATGCCGCTGCGATACGGCAGTGAGACGGCCGAGCACCTCGCGGTGCGGCGGGCGGCCGGCCTGTTCGACCTCTCCCACATGGGCGAGATCACCGTGACCGGGCCCGGCGCCGGCGCGGCCCTGGATCACGCGCTGACCGGGTACCTGTCCGTGGTCCCGCCGGGACGCGCCCGGTACACGATGATCTGCGCCGAAGACGGCGGGGTGCTCGACGACCTCGTCGTGTACCGGCAGGGTGAGCAGGAGTTCCTGGTCATCGCCAACGCCTCGAACACGGCCACGGTAGTCGGCGCGCTCACCGAGCGGGCGGATGGCTATGACGCCGCCGTCTACGACGCGACCGGAGACTACGCGCTCATCGCGGTGCAGGGGCCCGCGGCGGCCGGGATCCTGGCCCCGCTCACCGAACTCGAGCCGGGCCGGGCCGGGCCGAGCAGTGCCGAACCAGACGGGGCCGAGCTCGGGGCCATGAAGTATTACGCCGGAGCGTTCGGCGAGGTCGCGGGCCGCAAGGTCTGGGTGGCGCGGACCGGGTACANNGTCCGGGTCTGGGTCTGCGGGCGGTGGCGCCGGCCTGGTCCCGGCCGGGCTGGCGGCCCGCGATACGCTCCGGCTTGAGGCGGGCATGCCGCTGTACGGCAACGAGCTCGGCCCGGACGTGACACCGTTTGAAGCGGGCCTAGGGCGGGTGGTGAAGTTCGACAAGCCGGGCGAGTTCACCGGCCGCGAGGCCCTGGCCGCCCGCGCTGCCGCCGGACCCCGCCAGCACCTGGCCGGGCTGAGGATCGCGTCCCGCCGGATCGCCAGGCACGGCTACCCCGTGCTCGCCGACGGCCAGCCCATCGGCACCGTCACGAGCGGCGCCCCGTCCCCCACCCTCGGCGTACCCATCGCCATGGCCTACCTTGACCTTCCGGGCGCCAGCCTGGCCGACGCGGTTCTCACCGTCGGTATCAGGGGCGAAGCTGTCCCGGC
>PMOU01000209.1:0-9527 GCA_003161205.1 Actinomycetota bacterium
ACCGGGTTCGCCGGGGGTCAGGGTGCAGGCGGCTACGGGGAAGCGGACCCGGCGGCCGGACGGCAGGCCGATCTCGACGGTTTCCTGGACGTGCCCGGTGGCCAGCGCGGTGACCGCGGCCTTGGCGGCCGCGGCTGCGCAGGTCCCGGTCGTCCAGCCGGTGCGCAGCGCCTGCTTCCTGACCTTCGCCGTCCGCGGCAGGTCAGGCTCTCGCAGCTCGGGCTCCGCGGGGCTCTCGCCGGTCATGGACCGTCCGCCGGGGTCGACCGGGCTGAGGTGGCTCGGAGCTGCTGCCTGGCCTGCCGGTCCGCCTTGCGGTACCCGTGAAAGTGCCCCGGATGGTAGAGGTGAGAACGGCTGCCCCCGGCGGCCAGGCCCGGGCCGACCAGTACCAGCGTGTGCTTCCAGAGCTTGCGGCCTTTCATGGTGGCGGCCAGGTCGGCGAGCGCGCAATGCACGATCAGCTCGTCCGGCCAGGTCACCTGGAAGGCGATGACGCACGGCGTGTCCGGCGGGTAGCCGCCGGCCAGCAGCTCGTCCTGCAGCTGGGCCGAGCGCGCCGCCGACAGGAACAACGCCATCGTGGTGCCGTGCCGGGCGAACTCGGCGACCTGCTCGCCGGGCGGCATCGGGGTCTTGCCGCCGCCGAGCCTGGTCAGGATCACGGACTGGGCGACTTCGGGGATGGTCAGCTCGCGCCCGATCCGTGCGGCGACGGCGGTGAAGCTGGACACCCCCGGCACGATCTCGGTGTCCAGGTCCAGCGCCGCGCACTGCTCGAGCTGCTCCTGGATGGCGCCCCACAGCGACGGATCACCCGAGTGGACGCGGGCTACTTTCAGTGCTTCCCGCGCGGCCCGTTCGTAGTACGGCAGCACGCCTTCCATCGGCAGCTGCGCGGAGTCCACGATCTCGGCGTCTTTACGTGCGTGGGCCAGCACGTCCGGGTGCACCAGGCTCGAGGCCCAGATCACCACGTCGGCGGCGGCGATGACGTCCGCGCCCCGCAGGGTCAGCAGGTCCGGAGCACCCGGACCGGCCCCCACGAAGGAAACCAGGCCGCGGGCGCNNGGACCGCCGCCCCCACGTTTTCGCGTCCCCTCGCCTCAGCTCCAACGACATCAATGTTCCATCGATGTCGTTCCAGCGACACCGATGTTCCATCGATGTCGTTCGCTTGGCGGGCCGACTGGTCACTGTCCTGCGTTTTTGTCCCAGAGGACGCTTCTGTTGCTCTGGAAGGCTCCGCGGTACGGGAGTCAAGTGCGCCGCCAATTGCTGATAGCCGTTTGGCCGGCACGATCAGGGTGGACAAATACGGAATATCCGGAATGTCGATAGCGGAGGGAGGCGCGGATGCGGGCACGGCGGCCGCGGGGGCGAGCGCGGACGCGGGCGCGGGACCGGACGCGGGGGTGGGACCGGACGCGGGGGTGGGGGTGGGGGCGGGGGTGAGGAACTCGGCGGCGGGGGCGATTAGCTCGCCGGGGAGGCCTAGGCGGGCGCCGATCACGGCGTCGGCTAGGCGGCCGGCCTGGTGCAGGCGAGCCCGCAGGGCGGCGGGGTCGGGGCTGGCCGCGGCGCCTACCTTGTAGCCGACGACGGTTCCGCCGTTGGCCAGCGCCTGGTCTAGGGCGGCGGCGCCGCCGTTGAGCGGGACGAGCACGATGGGTTCGGTGCCTTCGGCCAGCGAGATGCCGGCCCGGGATGCCAGGTCTTGCATGGCCGTGATGCCGGCCATGGTCTGCACGTCCACGCCGGGGACCAGATCGCGGACCGTCTGCGCCAGGTAGCTGAACGTCGAGTACAGGTTGGGGTCACCGAGGGTCCCGAACGCGACCGTGCTGGCTCCCCCGGCGAACTCGGCGGCCACCGCGGCGGCGGCCGTCCGCCACGCCGCCGCACGGCGCGGTGTGACGCCGCCGGTGTCGTTCAGCGCGAACTCCAGGCGCTTGATCTTGTCCGCGTCGACGTAGGCGCGGATGATCGTCTCCGCCCGTCCTGGCTCGGGGTCCGGGCCGGCCAGCACCGGCACCAGGACCACGTCGGCCTCGCGCAGCACGCGGACGGCCTTGACCGTGACCAGCTCCGGATCGCCCGGGCCGACTCCCACCCCGATCAGCCGCTTCATCGGGCCGGCTCCCTCGCGGCCGCGCGGGAGGCGGCCGCGAACCTGGCCGCCGCGGCCGGGTTACCGGCCCAGTGCGTGTGCAGGTACGAGGCGACACCGGAGCCCGCGACGTGCCCTTCGAGCTCACCTGAGCTGAACCGCCAGGCAGGCTGGGCGCCACTGGCCGGAGTGGCGGCCGTGCGGTGGAACTCATGGCCGCGGACCCGGTCACCGGTCCGGGCCAGCACCGAATCGGTCATGGCCACAGCGTCACGGTAGCCGAGCGTCAGCTTCGGGGTCATCGCGGTCTCCACGTCAAGGACGCCGCACATGGGCCGGCCGTCCAGGGTCCGTGCCAAGTAGAGCAGGCCCGCGCATTCGGCGGCGAGCGGCGCGCCCCGGCGGGCGAGCCCGGCCACCTGTCCGCGCAGCCGTTCGTTGGCCGATAGCTCGGCCGCGTGCACCTCGGGGAATCCTCCGCCGAGGATCAGCCCGCTCGTCCCCTCGGGCAGGTCCTCGTCCCGGAGCGGATCGAACGAAACCACGCGCGACCCGGCCGCCTCAAGCAGCTCGCATTGCTCGGTGTAACCGAAGGTGAAGGCCGCCCCGCCCGCGATCGCGGTGACGGGGGCTGGGGCGGGAGCGGCCGATGCGGGGACCTGGGCCGACGCGGACGAGGCCAACCCGAACGGGGCCGACGGGGACGAGGACGACGCGGACGNNGGGGACGACGCGAAGGGGGCCAGCGCCACTGCCGGGTCCCATCGGGGGCCGGGCAGATCCGGGGCGCGGCCGGCCAGGGCGAGCAAGGCATCCAGGTCGCAGGAACCGGCGATCAGGTCACCCATCCGGGTCACCGCCTGTTCCGCGACCGCCGCCCGCTCCGCGGCGGGAATCAGGCCGAGGTGCCGGGACGGCGTGGCGATCCCGTCGGTCCGCCTGATCGAACCGTAGATGGCGGCGCCGGAGGCGGCGAGGGCGTCTCGCAGCAGCCGTTCGTGCCGCTCGGAGGCAACCCGGTTCAAGATCACGCCCGCCACCGGGGTACGCGGATCGAAGGCGGCGAAGCCGGCCACGAGGGCAGCCACCGATCGTCCCGCCCGCGCCGCGTCCACCACCAGGACCACCGGAGCGCCAAGCAGCCGGGCCACGTGCGCGGTAGAACCGAAGTAAGGATCCTGGCCGGGCACCGTGGCCGGGTCCACTCCGTCGAAAAGGCCCATGACGCCCTCGATGACGGCGACCTGGGCGCCGGCGGCGCCGTGCCGGAACATCGGCGCGATCAGGTCCTCGCCGCACAGGAACGGGTCCAGGTTCCGCGGCGGCCTGCCCGTGGCCAGCGCGTGGTAACCGGGGTCGATATAGTCCGGGCCGACCTTGTGCCCGGAGACCGCCAGCCCGCGCGCACGCAGCGCCGCCATCAGCCCGCAGGCCACGGTGGTCTTGCCGCAGCCAGACGCGGGAGCCGCGATGACCAGGCGCGGGATGGCTACCATTCGATGCCCTTCTGCCCCTTCTGGCCGACATCCATGGGGTGCTTGACCTTGGTCATCTCCGTCACCAGATCGGCGCAGCCGATCAGCCTGGCGTCCGCGTCCCGGCCGGTAATCACGACGTGCTGGTCCCCCGGCCGGGAGGCCAGCACCTGGACGACCTCGTCGACGTCCACCCAGCCCCACTTCAGCGGATAGGTGAATTCGTCAAGGACGTACAGGCGGTAGGTCTGCGCGGCCAGGTCCCGGGTGATCTGGGCCCAGCCCTCGGCGGCGAGAGCGGCCTGGCTGTCGAGGTCGCGCTGGATCCAGGACCAGCCCTCGCCCATCTTGTTCCAGCTGACCGTCCCGCCCTGACCGGTCTCGCCCAGGAGCCGGAGCGCGCGCTCCTCGCCCACGTGCCACNNAACGCGGCGGTGGACTTCCCCTTGCCCGGGCCGGTGTGCACGATGACCAGCGGACGGTTCCGCCGTTGCCGCGTGGTCAGGCCGTCATCAGGAATCTGGGCCGGCGTTCCCTGCGGCATCAGGCCACCCTCCCGCCGGTCAGCTGGCGGGCGACCGTGGCCAGGCCTGAACCCGAAGATCCTGATAGCCCCGAGGACCCCGCATCAAGCTCGTCGAGGCGGAACAGGGCGCCGCCGAGGCGGACCGCGAGCCGTTCGGCGAGGCCCAGGCGGAGCACCGACGCCTCGCAATCCACCACCACGCTGGCCACGCCGGCCAGCATGGCCGCGGCCTTGGTCAGGTCGGCGTCGCTGCCGCTGGTGGCCCGGCCGTCGGTGACCACGATGAGCAGGGGGCGGCGGCGGGGATCACGGAGGCGTTCGGCGGCCAGGACGCGGGCGGCCTTGGCCAGGCCCGCCGCGAGGGGGGTCCGGCCGCCGGTAGGCAGGCTGGTCAGCCGGCGTGCTGCCGCCTCCACCGAGGAGGTAGGCGGCAGCGCGAGTTCTGCTCCGGTGCCGCGGAACGTGACCAGCCCTACCTTGTCCCGGCGCTGGTAGGCGTCCAGGAGGAGAGAAAGGACGGCGCCCTTGACCACCCGCATCCGCTGCCGTGCCGCCATCGAACCGCTGGCGTCCACGGCGAAGAGCACCAGGTTTCCCTCTTTGCCCTCGCGTACCGCCTCGCGCAGGTCGGCGGGGGCCAGGCGCACTCGCCGCGCGGGCGCGGGTACGCGAAAAGGGACGGCCGAGGCAGGAGAGGGGCTGTGGGGGAGGCGGAGGGCGGCGGCGCGGATGGTGGCGGGGAGGTGGAGGGCGAAGGGACGGTTCAGCGGGACGCGGGACTCCACGGTGCGGCCGAACGGGCCGCGGGTCGCGGAGCGCCGGCCGGGGGCGCCCTGGCCGGTACCGGGCACGGTTAGCAGGCGGGCCCGGAACGGCGCCGCGGGCGCTACCGGCGGAGCGGCCGATGGCTGGCCGGGTGACGGGGCTGAGGGGCCCGGGGCTGAGGGGCCCTGGCGCCCGGTACCTAGCTCGCCGGAGCGATCGGGGCCGCCGGGGTCGGGGTCATTGTCCGGGTCGTGCGGGCGGTCGGGGCCGGCCTCCTGGGACGCTTGGCGCAGGGCCTCGTCCAGGGCCTGCTCGTCTAGGCCGGGGGCGTCGAACGGGTCGCGGCGGCGGCGGTGCGGCAGGGCGAGGCGGGCCGCGGTCCGGATGTCCTCCTCGGACACCACGTCCCGGCCGTGCCAGGCGGCCAGGGCGATCGCCGTCCGGGCGGTGACCAGGTCGGCGCGCATCCCGTCCACCCCGAACGCGCCGCAGACGGCGCAGATCTGACGCAAGATGGCGTCGGGCAGGTCGACCTGCGCCAGCCGGGCCCGGGCGACGGCCACCCGCTCGGCGAGCGCGGCGGTGTCGGCGGCGAAGCGGTCCGCGAACCCGGCGGGGTCCGCCTCGAACGCGAGCCTGCGGCGGACCACCTCGGCCCGCTCGGCGGGATCATGGCTCGCCGTGACCTGGACGGTCAGCCCGAACCGGTCGAGCAGCTGCGGGCGCAGCTCGCCTTCTTCGGGGTTCATGGTGCCGACCAGGAGGAAACGTGACGCATGACGGACCGAGACGCCCTCGCGCTCCACGTAGTTGACGCCCAGGGCGGCCGCGTCGAGCAGCAGGTCCACCAGGTGGTCGTGGAGCAGGTTGACCTCATCGACGTACAAGACCCCGCGGTGAGCCGCGGCGAGCAGGCCGGGCGAGAAGGCGGTGGTGCCCGCGGTCAGCACGCGCTCGATGTCCAGCGAGCCGATCAGCCGGTCCTCGGTGGCCCCGACGGGCAGTTCGGCCAGCGCGACGCGGCGCAGCTCGGCGGGGGCAGCCGGGACGGCCGGGTGCGGTCCAGCCGGGCACGACGGGTCCGGTGCGGCCGGATCGCAGGAGTACGGGCAGCCCGGGACCACGGGCACCGGCGGCAGCAGCGCGGCCAGCCCGCGCACCATGGTCGACTTGGCCGTACCCTTCTCGCCCCGGACCAGGACACCGCCGATGGCCGGTGACACCGCGTTGAGCAGCAGCGCCAGCTTCAGGTCCGCCATCCCCACGATGCCGGTGAACGGGTAGATCCTGTCCCCGGTCGTCGTCATAAAGCCAAGTCCTTCCCGGGTTTCCGCGCCCGACGTCCGGAACACACGGCAGCCGGAGTCTCTGGCTCCCGGGTCAGGCCGCGACGTTCGAGCGGTCACTCCCGGTTACAGTTGCGGGACAGCCCCGGGCTCACACCGGTGTTCCTCCGCGTTGCTACCTGTGCACAGCATCGCACACCAGCCCGGCGCTACGAAGGCCGACGCGGGGAAGGACAGAATCCCGCATATCGCCAGCTAAACTGGCCTGGTTACGCTTGTAAAGCGGGGACCCAGTCATTCACCAGCCAACTCTCAGCCCGTCCGGGTAGCTTAAGCGAGCGACAACCAGTAGAACCAGATGGCGAATAAAGCCATCAGCGAGCAGACGGACATATCGCGCCGAGTAACCGCAACTTGGCATGTAGCGGCAGGCCTGGCCCGCACCGACATGGGACACACGTAACAAGATGCTGAACGGAGCACGCATGGTGAATCGTTCCCGCGTCCTGGTGACCGGTGGCGCCGGCTTCATCGGTCGCAGGCTGGTCCGCGCTCTGCTGGGCCAAGGACACGAGGTTACTGTCGCCGACCTGCGAGTATTCCCTGATCCTGCGGTGCGCTCGGTGGTCGGGGACCTCTGCGACCCCGACGGCCCGGCCCGGGCCGTCGATCCGGACACCGACGTGATCATCCACCTGGCCGCCGTCACCTCGGTGCTGGCCTCGGTGGCCGATCCGGTCAGCACCCACCGCCTCAACGTGGACGCGACCGCCCGGCTGCTCGAACTGGCCCGGGAGAACGAGGTCGGGACCTTCCTGTTCGCGTCGACGAACGCGGTCGTCGGCAGCGGCAGCGCGGTCGGCGACGTCATCACCGAGCGGGCCGTGCTCCGCCCGCTCACCCCGTACGGCGCCACCAAGGCCGCGGCCGAGATGCTGATCGGCAGCTACGCCAGCTGCTACGGGATCACCGGCACGTCGCTGCGCTTCTCCAACGTGTACGGGCCCGGGATGGCCGAGAAGGACAGCTTCATCCCCCGGCTGATGCGGGCGGCGCGCGACGGCGAAGGCGTCCACGTCCGCGGCGACGGGACGATGCTGCGCGACGTGGTGCACGTGGACGACATCGTCCAGGGCGTCCTCGCGGCCTGGGAGGCCGGGCACAACGGCCCGCTGATCCTCGGCGCGGGCCAGTCCGTGTCGGTGAACGACATGGTGGCGACCGCCCGCCGGGTCACCGGCGTGGCCATCCCCGCCGAGAACGTGCCGGTCGAAAGCGGCGAGATGCCCGCCATCGTGATCGACATCTCCGCGGCGAAGGCACTGGGCTACCGGCCCGCGTACGACCTCGAATCCGGCATGGCCACGGTCTGGCCCGACTTCGACCCGCAGCAGCGCGACGGCGAAGTGACGGCGGCGTGATGTACACCAACCCCGAGGACGAGCTGGTCGACGACGTCGCCAGCAAGGTCTTTACCGGGACCTACGGCGAGCGGGCCACGCAGCTGGCCCCGGTCGCGATCGTGATCGCCGCCTACAACGAGGAAGGCGCCATCGGTCCGGTCGTCGAGGAGCTGCCCGGCGAGATCTGCGGGCTGGCCACGGCGGTCATCGTGGTCGCCGACGGCTGCGCCGACGGCACCGCGGCCGAGGCGGCGGCGGCCGGCGCCATGGTGTGCGACGTGCCGGCCAACCGGGGCCAGGGGGCCGCGCTGCGGCTCGGCTACCGGCTGGCCCGCCAGGGCAACGCCAGTTACATCGTGACCACCGACGCGGACGGCCAGTACAACCCGGCCGAGATGGAACGGGTGCTGACGCCGGTCGTGGCCGGCCAGGCGGACTTCGTCACCGGTTCCCGGCGGCTCGGCAGCCAGGAGACCAAGGACATGATCCGCAGGAGCGGGGTCAGGTTCTTCGCCGCCTCGATCAGCATGCTGACCGGGCAGAAGATCAGCGACACGACCTTCGGGCTGCGGGCGATGCGCGCCGAGGTGACCGGCGCCGTCCAGCTGGAACAGCCCCAGTACCAGGCGTCGGAGCTGCTGATCGGGGTCATCACCCACGGCTACAAGGTGGCCGAGGTCCCGGCGACCATCCGCCGGCGGCGGGTAGGTGAGAGCAAGAAGGGCCAGAACCCGCTGTACCGGCTGCACATCCCGGGGGTGAACAACCTCTTCTACGGCGTGCGCTTCGCCCGGGTCGTCTACGGCACCTGGTGGCGCGAGCGTCAGCGGTCGGGGTCCGCTGACTCCTCGGAGCCCGGGATCGAGCGCATCGGCCCGGTCGCGTCCGCGGCCCGGGAAAACGGCTCGGGTCCGGGATCGGTCGAGACGAGCGCTTCTTCGGCGGCATCGGGCCCCGCGTGGCCGGCGGATCCGGCGAAGAGGACGTAGTGGAAGAACAGGAACCGAAGCACGAACGTGCCCAGGTTGGCGACGCCGGTGATCGCGTCGATGTAGAGCACGCGCTTGGCGCCGTGCAGGTGCAGCCAGCCCGAGGAGTGATAGCCGAACTTGGTCGCCAGCGTCAGGATGACGATGACCATGGCCGAGACGATCCAGAACGGCAGGGTCTCGCGCAGCAGGTTCGGGCGGCCCTTCCGCTTCCACGCCCAGCGGCTGAGCACGTAGCTCACGACGGCGCCGGAGAACCAGGCGATCAAGGTGGCCCAGGTGGCGGACAGGCTGAGCGGCCCGGCACAGATGGAGAGCACGACCTCGGTCGTGGCGAACGCCGCGATGGCCGCGACCGCGAAGCGGCCGAAGCGGATGCCGAGCTTGCTGCGAGCCTTGCTGACCAGCGTGCTGCCGAGCCGGTTAGTCGTCAGAGCCATTGATGTCCTCGGTGAGCGGGCCGACCGTGCAGGCACGGGCCGTCCGCACACACAGAACGTTACCGTCTCGTGCGGGCACCCCGCACAACGGCAGGAAAAGTCAAACCAATGTGACAGAGCGACACGGTAGGAGCGGGAGCATGAAAATTCTCGTACTGGGCGGAGACGGGTACCTCGGCTGGCCGACGGCGCTGCACCTGTCGGAGGCGGGCCATGAGGTGGCGGTGGCCGATAACTTCGTCCGCCGGCAATACGACAACGAGCTCGGCGTTGAGTCGCTGGTGCCGATCGAGCCGCTGCAGACCCGGATCGCGGTGTGGCAGGAGCTGACCGGCAAGAAGATCGGCCTGTACGTCGGGGACCTGACCGACGCGCTGTTCACCTACCACATCATCAGCGACTTCGAGCCCGAGGCCGTGGTCCACTTCGCCGAGCAGCGCGCCGCGCCGTACTCGATGATCGACCGGGCGCACGCGGTCTACACCCAGCAGAACAACGTAGTCGGCAACTTGAACCTGCTGTACGCGATCGCC
>PMOU01000209.1:9613-9954 GCA_003161205.1 Actinomycetota bacterium
GGCGTGGTCTACGGCCAGTCCACCCCGGAGACGGCGCGGGACGAGCGGCTGGCGACCCGGTTCGACTACGACGCGGTGTTCGGCACCGTGCTGAACCGGTTCACCATCCAGGCGGTCATCGGGCACCCGCTGACGGTGTACGGCGCGGGCGGCCAGACCCGCGGCCTCATCGACATCCGGGACACGGTCCGCTGTATCCAGCTGGCGTGCGAGAACCCGGCCAACCGCGGCGAGTTCCGGGTGTTCAACCAGATGACCGAGTCGATGTCGGTGGCTCAGATCGCCGAGACGATCAAGACGGCCAGCCCCGAGGACGTGACGATCGAGCACCTGGACAACCC
>PMOU01000299.1 GCA_003161205.1 Actinomycetota bacterium
CCGTGGCCGGCGAGCCCGGGACCACATCGCTGGCCGGAGGCCTGCTCGGTCATGTCACCCAGCTGGCGGTCTCCCCGGATGGAGCTACCGTCGCGGTGGCGGCGCGCGACGGCAGGCTGTTGCTCGTCGACGTGGCGTCTGAGCAGGTCAGCGAGCTGGCGGCGTCAGGCGACGGGCTGGTGACCGGGCTGTCCTGGTCACCGGACTCAGCCTGGCTCGCCTGGTCCGAGCCCAAGCTGAAGCCGCTGGGCCGGATCCGGATAGCCCGGGTCGCCCCCCCGCCCGGCACGGCGGACCGCGAGATCATCGACGTGACGGACGGCCGCTTCGCCGACACCAGCCCGGTGTTCACCGCCGACGGCCTGTACCTGGCGTTCTTGTCCCAGCGCACTTTCGACCCGGTCTACGACACGCACACGTTCGACCTGTCGTTCCCGTTCGGCGGCCGCCCCTACCTGGTGCCGCTCGCGGCCCAGACGCCGTCGCCGTTCGGGCCGATGCCGGGAGGACGCCCGATGAGCAACGAGGCGGGCGAGGATTCCGCCGACGGGGTGACGGTGACGGTCGACGCCGCCGGCCTGGCCGAGCGGGTGCTGCCCGTTCCAGTGGAGGAGGCCAGGTACCGGGCCCTGCGCACGGTCAAGGGCGGCCTGGTGTGGCTGCGCGCTCCGGTGAGCGGCGTGCTCGGCGAGGGCGGCGCGGACCTGGACGACGACCGGCCCAGGTCCTCGCTTCAGCGTTTTGACCTGCGTAAGCGCGAAGTCAAGGAGCTAGCGTCCAACGTCGACTGGTACCGCGTCAGCGGCGACGGCACCCGCCTGGTGGTGCGCGACCACGATGAGTTGCGGGTGCTGCCGTCCGCGCGCAAACCGGACGACTCCTCCGATGCCGTCACCGTCGACCTGACCCGGGCCCGGTTCCAGGCCGATCCGGCCGCGCTGTGGCAGCACGCCTACACCGAAGTCGGCCGGATCGTCCGCCGGGACTTCTGGGTCCCTGACCTGTCCGGGGTGGACTGGGACGGAGTGCTCGAGGAGTACCGTCCGCTGCTGGCCCGCATCCGCGGTTCCGCTGACTTCGCTGACCTGCTCTGGGACCTCCTCGGCGAGCTCGGTACATCGCACGCGTACGTGAACGCGGCCAGCACCGGACGCCGGAACTACGCTCCGGTGGGCCAGCTCGGCGCGGACATCTCCCGCGACGGGGTCGGCCGCTGGGTGGTGGACCGGGTGCTGCCCGGCGAGTCCTCCGACCCGCGGGCCCGCTCGCCGCTCGCGGCGCCAGGCGTCGCGATAGTGGCCGGCGACGAGCTGGTGGCCGTGGACGGCCTGCCGGTCGACCCGGTGCGAGGCCCCTGGCCGCTCCTAGCCGGGACGGCAGGCAAGCCAGTCGAGCTCACGGTGCTTGCCTCGGGGGGACGGCCCCCCCAGACCCCCCCGAACGAGGGGGCTGCCCGCCCCCCCGTACCCCCCCGGGGGGAGACAAGCCCCCCGGCATCCCCGGAGCCTGCGGCTCCGGTGCGCCGCGTCGTCGTGGTGCCGCTGCAGGGTGAGCGGCGGCTGCGGTACCAGGACTGGGTGGCAGGCCGGCGGCGGCTGGTGCGTGAGCTCAGCGACGGGCGCCTCGGCTACCTGCACATCCCGGACATGATGGGGGAGGGCTGGGCGCATTTCCACCGCGACATGCGGACCGAGATGGCCCGCGACGGGCTGATCTTCGACGTGCGCGGGAACAGCGGCGGCCACATCTCTGAGCTGATCGTGGAGAAGCTGTCCCGCCGCGTGCTCGCCTGGGACATGGGTCGCTGGCTGGGGCCTGAGACCTACCCGCAGGAGGCGCGGCGCGGTCCGCTGGTCACCGTGGCGGATGAGTTCGCCGGCTCCGACGGCGACATCGTCACCGCCGCGATCCGCCTGCTCGGCCTCGGCCCCGTCGTGGGTACCCGCACCTGGGGCGGCGTGATCGGCATCGAAGGGCATCAGGGCCTGGTCGACGGCACCTCCATCACCGTGCCCAGGTTCGCGTTCTCGTTCAACGAGTACGGCTGGGGCGTGGAGAACTACGGTGTCGACCCGGACGTCGAGGTGCTGATCACGCCCGACGACTGGGCCGCGGGCCGTGACCCGCAACTGGAGACCGCGATCCAGCTCGCTCTCAAGGCCCTGAGCAAGCAGCCGCCCCCGGTGCCGCCCGACACCTCCGCCGGCCCGGTCAAGTCCCGCCGTCCCCTGCCACCCCGCGACTCTGTCCCGTGACCCCCGCGGCCCGGACCGCGCTTCAGCTGTTCCGGCCGGTGAGGGCGACGGTGACGCCTACGCCGATCATCGCGAGGCCGCCCGCGCCGCCGACCAGCTCGAACCGGCGCGGCGACCGGGCGAACCAGGCCCGCACCGCGCTCGCCGCGCACCCCCAGGTGCAGTCCGATACCGCGCCGATCGCCACCGAGACCAGCGCCAGCACCAGCATCTGAGCGGGCACATTCGCCGAACCCCGGTGAACGAACTGCGGCAGTATCGCGGCGAACAGGATGTAGGCCTTGGGGTTCGTGATGCCCACCACCATCCCGTCCCGCAGCGCCCGCCAGCCCTCCCGCGCCGGCAAAGCCGAGCCAAAAGCATCCGCCAGCGACTTGCGGTGCCGTATCGCGTGGACACCGAGCCACACCAGGTACAGCGCGCCGGCCACCTTGACGATCACGAACGCCTCCGCCGATCGCTGCAGCAGCGCGCCCAGCCCGACGGCCACGCCCGCCGCCACCAGGTAGCTGCCTATGGCGTGGCCGAACGCGGTGGCCAGCGCGGTCCGCCGCCCGTGGGCCAGGGCCCGGCCCACGATGAACAGCACCCCCGGTCCGGGGATGACGATCAGCACCAGCGACGCCAGCGCGAAGCCGAGCAGCTGCCCGGCCGAGATCACGCCCGTACCAGCAGCTCACGCCCGCCGGCCCGGAGCTCGCTCACCGAGCGCACGCCGAGCAGGTGCAGGGTCCGGGTGAACTGGCCGGCCAGGATGTCAAGCGACTTGTCCACGCCCGCCTCGCCGGCGGCCATCAGCCCGTACAGGTAGGCGCGCCCGATCGCGCAGCCGTCCGCGCCCAGGGCCAGCGCCACCGCGATGTCCGCACCGTGCCGGACCCCCGAATCGACCAGCACCGTCACGTCCGGTCCCACCGCCTCGCGGACGGGGGCGATCAGGTCGACGGGCGGCACCACCCGGTCGAGCTGGCGTCCGCCGTGGTTGGACAGCTGCACGCCGTCCGCGCCCGCCGACACCGCGCGGAGCGCGTCCGACGGCGACAGGGGGCCCTTGACGATCAGCTTGCCCGGCCAGCGCGAGCGCAGCTCCGCGATGTCGTCCCAGCTGATGGACGGGTTGAACTTACTGCCGGTGTCCCCGATCGACATCGCGGCGTGCCCGGCGAAGTTCGCGAAGTCGATGGCCTCGTTGCNNTCCCTGGTCCGGTGCCCGGTGACGGGCGTGTCCACGGTGACGGCGAGCACCCGGTATCCGGCCCCGGCGGCCCGGTCGACCATTTCCTTGGTCAGCCCGGCGTCGTTCAGGATGTACAGCTGGAACCACAGGTCCGGCTGGGCGGCCTGGGCGAGCGCCTCGATGGTGGTCGTGGCCATCGTGGACAGGGTGTACGGCAGCCCGTGCCGCTGCGCCGAGCGCGCGACGGCGATCTCGCCGCCCGGGTGCATCATCCGCGTGTACCCGGTCGGGGCGAGCACCAGCGGCAGCGGCAGCACCCGGTCGAGCACGTGCGTGGTGGTGTCCACCGCGGTGATATCCGCCAGGACCCGTGGCTTGAATCGCCACCGCCGGAACGCCTGGGTATTTGCCGCCATCGACAGTTCCTCATCCGCGCCGCCGTCGACGTAGTCAAAGACCGGCCGCGGGATCAGCCGACGGCCCGCGGTCCGCAAATCGTCGATGTCATGGCAGCCCGACAGCCGCCGCCGGGTGGCGTCGAGTTCGAACGTTCTCAATTGGATCAATCGGCGTATTTCCCCGGGCTTCATGCCCCGGAACAATACGCGCCGCCGCCCGCTCAGGAAACCGATTCCGTTCTGTACACTAAACCAGTCGGAATTATGGTTTTTACGGCGTACACTTCAGTCCGCCGAGCCGAAGGGAAGAACGATGTCACTGCGCTTCCACTGGTTCCTCCCGACCAATGGCGACGGCCGCGACATCGTTGGCGGCGGTCACGGCGTCTCCACCGGCACGGCGGGCACGATCCGCCCCGCGAGCATCGCCTACCTGGGCCAGGTCGCCCGCAGCGCCGAGCAGCTCGGCTTCGAGGCCGCTCTCACCCCGACCGGTGCGTGGTGCGAGGACGCCTGGCTGGTGACCGCGATGCTCACCGAGGTCACCGAACGGCTGAAGTTCCTGGTCGCGTTCCGGCCCGGCCTGATCTCCCCGACCCTGTCCGCCCAGATGGCGGCCACCTTCCAGCGTCACTCCGGCGGCCGCCTGCTACTCAACGTGGTGACCGGCGGCGAGACCGCCGAGCAGAAGGCCTACGGCGACTTCCTGGACAAGGCGCAGCGCTACGAGCGGTGCGCCGAGTTCCTGGACATCGTGACCCGGCTCTGGCGCGGCGAGACCGTCACCCAGGACGGCCCGCAACTGCCGGTCGAGGGCGCGCGGCTATCCCGGCTGCCCGACCCGGTGCCCGACCTGTACTTCGGCGGCTCGAGCGGCTCCGCGGGCCCGGTCGCGGCCCGCTACACCAACGTCTACCTGACCTGGGGCGAGCCGCCGGCCGCGGTGGATGCCAAGCTGCGCTGGATGGACGGCCTAGCCCGCGAGGTTGGGCGCACGCTGCGCTACGGCATCCGGCTGCACGTCATCACCAGGGACACCTCGCACGAGGCGTGGCTGCAGGCCCACCGGCTGATCGAGGGCATCGACGAGTCGATGATCCGCAAGGTGCAGGAGGGGCTCGGGCACAGCGAGTCCGAAGGCCAGCGCCGGATGCGCGAGCTGCACGGCGGTTCACTGGACAACCTGGAGGTGTCCCCGAACCTGTGGGCCGGCGTCGGCCTGGTCCGCGGCGGCGCCGGGACGGCCCTGGTCGGCAGCCACACCGAGGTGGCCGACCGGATCGAGGAGTACGCGCGGCTCGGCCTGTCCGAGTTCATCCTGTCCGGGTACCCGCACCTGGAAGAGGCGTACTGGTTCGGCGAGGGCGTGCTGCCCATCCTGCGCGACCGCGGCCTGTGGACGCACCCCGCGCCGCCAAGCGCGGCCGAGACCACGAACACCACCCCGTTCGCCCCGACCTCGGGCCCGCTGCCGCCCGCGCCCCCCGCCGACCGCCCGCGCCACCCCGCCGCCGCATCGTAAAGATATTTTGGCCGAACGAGCCTGGGTACCCCTGTCCGGAAACAATCATCGTGAACCGAGGTGGACGTCATGCGGATCGCTGTAGTCACCGGTAACCCCAAGCCAGCCTCCCGTACCCACGGCGTCGCCCTAGCCGTAGCCGACGCCCTGGCCGCCGCTCTGGACCCGGATGCAGAGCCCCATCTGGCGGTCGACCTGGCCGAGCACGCGTCGAGCCTGTTCGACTGGTCCGACGCCGAGCTCACCCGGCTCACCGCCGAGGTCGCCGCCGCCGGCCTCGCGGTGTTCGCGTCGCCGACCTACAAGGCGACCTATACCGGCATGCTCAAGGCCTTCCTGGACCGTTACGGCAACAACGGCCTGGCCGGAACCGTCGCGGTGCCCGTCATGACCGGCGGCTGGGCCGGGCACCTGCTCGCGGTCGAGGTTCACCTGCGCCCCGTCCTGGTCGAGCTGGGCGCGACCGTCCCCGCCCGCGGCTTGTACGTCACCGAGCCAGAGTTCGGGAACCTGGACGCGTCGGTGGCCAGGTGGGCCGAAACCGCCGTCCCCCTCATCCGCCGGGCCCTGCCGTCCGCGTGACACCACGGCGTTCCCTTTGACGTCGCCTACCCGTGCCTCTATAGTTTGGATATCCAAACTATTCGGGCCTACAAAGTAAATTCACCGGGAGAACCGATCATGACCGCACCACTACCAGAAGCGACGCTGCGCGCTCAGTTGACAGCCGGCTCTCTGGCCGGGAGCTGGACGCTGGACCCAGCGCGCTCCACGGCCGCGCTGAAGTCCAAGAGTGTGTGGGGACTGGTCCCGGTCAAGGGCACGTTCGGCCAGCTGGAAGGCTCCGGCACCGTCTCGCCCACGGGCGAGATCACCGGCCGGATCGAGGTGGGCGCCGGATCGCTGGAGACCAACAACGCCAAGCGCGACACCCACCTGCGCTCGGAGGAGTTCTTTCACGCCGAGAAGTACCCGACGATCACCTTCACCCTGGACAAGGTCACCCTCGCGGGCGACGGCCTGACCGTCGAGGGCACCCTTACTGTCCGGGAAGCCAGCCGCCCGATCACCTTCCCCGCCACCGCGACCCTGGCCGCCGACGGCGAAGTAGCGCTCGACGCGACGGTCGAGGTCGACCGCTCCCANNCCAACGCCACCAACGCCTCAGGCACCCGCGCCGGCGCCGCACCGCATCGGCACCATGACCTCACGCGTCCCTTTAACCCCATCCTCCTCCTCGCTCGCACCTGTGACACGTAGCGCGGATTTGCGTGGTGGATTTGGGCTTGTTGGCTGCTTTGGTGCGCTGGGGCGCACCTAATCAACCGACGAACCCGAATCAACCAAGATCTTTTTCGGCCGGACGCACCACGACGCACTGGTGCCTCACAGTGCGCTGAGCCATCACCGCG
>PMOU01000001.1 GCA_003161205.1 Actinomycetota bacterium
TTCCAGATCTTTTCCTTGAGCTGCAGCCGGTACCATTCCGCCCCCCGCCGGACTGGTTTACCGGCATGCGGCCCGCCCCGTGGATCGACGCGCACGTGATCAGCGAGGGCCGCAAGCTGGCCGGGGTGTCCCTGGTCGATGTCCCGCCGGTCGGTATCCCACCCGGACAGGACATACACGTACCTGCGCAAACACGTCGGCATGTCCCGCCCGACGTCCCGCCCCCGGACGCCCCGGTCCCACCGCTGGCGCTGCCCGGCCCGGCCCGGCGGCCTGGGCGGCACCGCGCCCCAGCCGACCCTGGTGAGCAGCCCGTCACGAGCACCAGGGGCACCGGACGGCACCAAGCCGTCGCCCCCACCGGGGACACGATCGTCGCCCCAGCCGAGGAGATGATCATCGGTATTGCCGCCGCCGCCCGTTACCTCGACTACCGCAAGCCGGACAGCTTCCGCCGGGCCCGCACCCGGCGTCCCATCCCCGGCGAGAGCAAGACGGATGACGGCCGGCCCTGCTGGACGCCGCAGGCGTTGCGGAGCTGGCAGAGCAAACGGAAGATAGCCGGGCAGCGGGCAGACGGCCGGGAACCGGATTAGCCGCGTAGCGCGACGGTCGCTGGCAGCCGCGCTAGCAGGACGTCCAGGTCGGCCTCTTCGATCTGCTCGCCATCCGGGCAGTCCTCGGCGGCGATCCACAGCGACCGCCGCTTGTCCCACAGGAAAGACCACTGATCGCTCAGCTGGCCGATCCTGTCGAGCTGGCCGGGCGTGAGGTTCATGGCGTCGACCTCGCTGACTCAGCTCTGCCCGCGCCTCGTCTGGCTAGCTCCGCCTCGACGGCACTCAGGTGCGCCAGGATCGGCATGCGCGCCGGCGAGTCCGGCCGGGCTAGGGCCAGGCTCGCTTGTAGCTCCCGCCTGGTCCGGTCAAGCTCGCCAGCTGTCAGCCCTCCGGCGTTATGAGGGCGGGTCAGGTTAGGCATCGGCAATCCTCTTGCGGTCTTCCTGCTCGGCTACCGCTTCATCCAGCCGGGATTGCAGATCCCCCCGTACGGAGGGCACCGGGTTCTTCGTGTCGAAGTACTCGATGGCTTGTTCAAGCTGGCGGCGGTAGTCGCGCAGCTCATACGTCGTCATCGCGGGAAGCGGATGCGTCGGCTGGACCGCCGTTTCCGGGGGTCCGGTCACGGGCTGGGCTATGGTGGCTGACATCGGCTGACGGTCCTTAAGGCGGGGCGTGCGGGGACGCCGGATACGTGATCTGCTATTCATCGTGGTAGGGCGGGCGTAGCGTTTGAAGCAATCGGATCGCTATTGGCAAGGCATGCTGGGACCTGTCAAGCCCGGCAAGATTCAGGAGCTTTTGCGTGAGGGACCTGGACCCCGGAGCATCTCCACTGCACTTCTTCGGCAGTGAGGTGAGGCATGCGCGCACGTCGGCGGGTATGACACTGGCCGACCTGGCTGCGCTGGTCCCGTGTGATGCCTCGACTGTGTCGCGGATCGAGGCGGGGAACCGGGAGCCTACCGAACGGTTCGCGGCTGCGTGCGACGAGGCTTTCCCGCACCTGGGCGGATGGTTCACGCGGTTCTACGCGGACAGCCGGAAGTGGTCCGGCCCGTATCCGCCGTGGTTCCGCGACTGGGTGGAGATCGAGAGCCGGGCCACGGTGATACGGACATGGCAGCCGTCGCTGGTTCCTGGGCTGCTGCAGACACCGGACTTTGCGCGCGCTGTCATCGCTGCATGGCGGCGGGACAGCGGGGATGATATCGAGGGCAAAGTCAGGGCACGGATCGACCGGCAAGCCATCCTGGACCGCGCTGATCCGCCTGACCTGCGCGCGCTGATCGATGAGTCGGTCCTGGTCCGCCGCATCGGCAGCCCGGAAATCATGTCGGGCCAGATCGAGCACCTGGCTATGATGGGCGCTCGTCCCAACATCGCGATCCAGGTCATACCGGAAACAGCCAGTGCCTACGCGGGCCTGTCGGGCGCGTTCTCCGTCGCGACCGTGCCAGGAGAATCCGACGCTGCGTACCTGGAAACGGCAGTCCAGGGCATGACGGTCCGCGACCCTAGACTAGTCAGTAAAACAGCGCTTATGTTCGATGACCTGAGAGACGAGGCGGCCTCTCGTTCCAGGTCACTCAAGCTCATATCAGAGGCGGTAGAAAGATGGACAAGCCTGGCGGCTTCCGCTGGCGGAAATCGAGCTACAGCGGTTCCAACGGCGGGGATTGCATCGAGGTCGGGTCCGTACCAAACGTGATCGCGGTACGGGACACGAAGGACCCGGAGGGCCCCGTGCTGGCCTGCTCAGCCCAGAACTGGAGGCGGTTTACTGACCGCTTGAAGGAAGACCAATGTTAACGTCTGTCCATTCGTATCGGCGGGGCCAGCTTTGCAGGGTACTCTCACATTAGGCAGGGTCCCCGTTTCTGCTACGCCTTCATGCTGCGCATTATGCGACTTTCTCTTTCGGCTACGAGATGGAATCGCATGGCCGAGATGTCGGCTAAGCATGGGCAATAGGTTGTTATGCTGATACCATTTACTTTTAAGTTGGGTCTTATGTACCAGAGATACCTTGCTGGACCACAATAGGTAGCCTGGCTAGCTCTCTGTTCCCATGCCGTACCACAATCGTCCACATGCCGAACGTATCCACGGTAACCTGGATATTGAATTTGTAACCGCGACGCAAGATATCTCCAGTCTCCGATATCTTGAAGGCAAATTTAACAGAAGAGGCCTCGTCGTTCTGCGGATCTAGCGCTGCCACGGTGAACGCGTATTCTCCGGCCGCCACTCCTCCGCACTCAAGGACTACTATCCCGGCGAAGGAAAGGGCATCCCCTAGATTAAGGACGTGGTAGAGCTGGAAACAAGCGCCTGTGATGTAGGCGAAAATTTCCCTGAACTCGACATAATTGGCAAGCATCAGAGAAGATACAGCCAGTTTTTCACTCTTGGAACGGTTCCCCGTCCCAGCTAGTCCGCCTTTACCGCCTTTCGCCCTTACTAGCCGCTCGCCGCCTGCGGGTCCAAAGGTGGTATCTCCGCCGTCCTGTCCATCGATGCCCAGGAAGGATGATGAGCCGAATGTTGGCATCGTGTCGCCGCCACGCCAAAAAAGTGGGGAGTCAGGATCAATGCTCCCTGCCCCTCCGCCGCCCGCGCCGGGCGCAAGACCTGCACCTCCTCCGAGATTGATGCGGACGGGGCCGCCTTTGCCTCCCTTCCCGCCCCGCGCCCCCTTCCCTATCGCTGCCCCGCCACCGCCTCCTGAGCTCGGCGCAGCACCGCCCTGTCCACCTAGGTTTACGACATCGGCCTGTATCGCGACTTCTAGTCGCGTTGACTCGCGGATTACCTCTTCGGCTTCGGCCTGGGTGATCTTCCATCCGTTCTTACGTTCGTCGAAGTAAGCTAGCTGCTGGCTCTTCCATTCGTACAGCAGCGTCGTAGGATACAAGCCAACTCGCGACGGCTGATCGATCTCATCGGCGTGTTCTATGCAGAGCAATAGCAGGTTACTGACGGACCTGTTGTTTTCTGAAGACATATCCGAATTCCACCTTGGACCGCCTTCTTGGCGTGCGCAAATATGAGCAATCCGTGAGTTGAGAATCCTTGAGCCGCCCTTGTTGACGCGGTAAAGTGGCTGTTCGCAGCCTGGATAGGCGCATTTGATGGCGTTCGCGTAAAGTTCTTTCGCGGTAGCGTCCGTCGGCTCTAGGTGTGATCTTGGCAAAGTAACACCTTCCTTAAAGAGCGGAGCCACCACCTCCAAGGGCAGCAAAGATTATTCCTGGCCGTATGGGCCGAGGAATCGTTCGCCGTTGAAGTGGATGAGGTGTGTCGGATGGTCGGCGCACCATACTTCGGTCTCCCACGCTATCTGGGATATGTATTGGCGCATTTCTTCGCGGGATGGAAAACAAGAGACGTAGACAAGGCCAGCGGTTGATGCAGCGAACAGGGTCGCGAGTTCCCCGTATCTCTTGGCGTCGACCGGGCCATGCCAAGACGCGGCTTCCATTAGGACGAGCCAATTCTTATCCGGCAGGTAGACAACTAGATCTGGCATTTTGCCGTGTCGGCCGGGGGTGACGCCGAGGGCGGCGAGTGCTTCTTGTTCGAACACAGCCCATTTCGTGTCGGCATCACCTATATATAGCACCTGGCCGCCGGGCGTAAAGTAGCCGCAGAAGTCTTCAACCATCAGTTTGAGGAGCACATTCTGGCCGCCCGGGCTGAGCGTTACTGCGCGGCCATCTGGGAAGGTGACTGCGATACGTCGCAGATCACGAGCCCGCGCATAGATCTCGCGAAGGCCGGGAACCTCCACCAGGTACTCGCGAAGGTGCTGTTCAAAGGCCCTTTCCCCGACGCTCCGCAGGAGCCCGAGCGCTCGCGGGTGGATCTGGTAGCACCACTTAGGCGAGTTGATCGGCCGGGTCGGCTCGTCGGGGTTCTGCTCGACGAGAAGTGCATCAGCGAACTGGTGGAGAGTGCGACGGCGGATCGTCTCGCGGGTGTTCGGCTTGTAGTCCCTGTCGTAGTGAGTGCGCAGCCATTCCATGATCTCTACTGTCCGCAACCGGGGATTGGTGGCGTCCGCCCATGCGGTGTCAGGGGTGAGACCGAGGAGCGCCAGCAGGATCAGGGCAGATCGTTCGTTGCTGCGTTCCGCATCGAAGTTGAGCTGTGTGAGCAGGCGGCGTGCTTCTTGGATTTGCCGGGTGATGCGGTCCTCGCCGGCTGGCGGCTCCTGGCCTGTCACGGCTGGCCAGCCGGGGAGAATACGTGCAAGGCGACGAGTGAGTCGATTTTCTGCTGATCTGGCCAGGCGCCTTGACCGAGAGCGGTGCCGAGGCTGGTGAGCTGGTCAGTGGACGGGTAGCGCATGGATCGAAGGTCGGTGGCGTTGACCTGGGTGTGCCCGCTGAAGGTGCGGAAGAACTGGTCGACAGCGGTGCTGTTCAGCCACAGGCAAAGCCCGACCGCGACGTTTGCTTGCAGCCCTCTTCCCATGTAGTGGAAGACGTTGAGGTGGTTCTCGAAGCCAACATCGTCGACGTTGACGTCCTCGGGGTCATAGACGGCTGCGACGACGCGTCGCCGTTCTTCTTTCGCCGAGAATCGCTTTACCACGACGTATCGTTCGTTCGGTAGTAGCAGCTTGTGCGTGTCCGGGCAGTTGGCCAGTGCCTGCGGTTTCCGGATGGGTCGAGGCCACTGAACCCTGCCGTCCCGAAGATTGCCGGGGTAGATGAGCGGAACCGTGTCTATGGCGGGCTTGTCTCGGAGGTATTCGCGGGCACGGAAATCGACTACCCGGCCAGTGGAGACTTGTATCTTCAGTTCAGGAAGCGCGCAGGGCAGCGTGGCGAACATGTCCGTGGTGCCTGCGTCGGTCTCGCCGGCGGGGATGTGGATGAATTGGTTGGGGTCACCGGGCTTGACGACTTCTGCGTAGGTGACGATTCGAGAGGATGCTTCGTCGATGTGGCCCCGGCTGACTGATAGGACTACCTGGTCGCGATCACCGGACCGGGTAGCGCAGAAAATGATGTTCTCCTGGAGTACGGCGGAGTCGGCGAATACGAGTGACCGGGATTCGAACACGTGTACCTGGCGCAGTGCCATGCGTTCCAGGAAGAACCGCCGGAATGCGCCGAAGTAGGGGCCATTGGCGAACGAACGCGGCGTGATGGCGACGATGTGCCCTCCTGGTCTTAGGGTTTGCACGCCTATAGCCAGGAATGCGGCGTATAGGTTCGGGCAGTCGATCCCCTCGGCTAGGAGAGCCTGCCGTTCAGTCGATTTCGCGGCCAGCTTCCGGTACGGCGGGTTCATGATGACGAGATCGAACGGGGCGCCGAGGGGACCTGAGTCACGACCCAGACCGGTCGCCTCCGCGATCAGATCCGCCCGGAGAACATTGGCCGCAACCTGGGTTCCCTGTGATGCGGCTACCTTTACGCAGTCGGCTAGGGTCTCGTCGAGGTATCCGGCTACGGTGGGATCGATCTCAGCGGCCATTACCTCGACCTGGAGTCCGGGAGCTTCGCGCAGGATGCGGGCTATGAGCGCCGCCGTGAGCGATCCCGTTCCGGCGCCGGGGTCGAGAACGCGTAGTGTCCCGCTGCGGGGAAGACGCGGCATCTCTGCGATAAGGGTAGCGGCGCGGGCCGGGGTGAAGACCTGGCCTAGCCGGACGCGTGTGGGCGCAGTGCTCAGCGCCGCGCCCGCCCGGGTCCGGCGGTCCTCTGTACGGGCTAGGAGCGCCTCCACCGTATTCATAGCCAGGACTCTAACGCTAGGCGCTGACATCCCCGGTCCGTTCTGCACTCGTGTCCAACGTCACTTCGGGTTCAGGGATTTTAGCCAGGCTCCAGGCGCCGAACACATTTCATTACGGAGTCGTTGCCGATGCGCAGGTCGGTGGAGAGCGGCAACAATGCCGGGGTGCGCTGGTGATGGTTGCCCAGATCGTGGCCTGACGCTTCTACGCCCGGTAGAGGATCTGGATGTCGAAGGCGGCGTAGAGCTTGGCCTTGATGTGGTCGGGGTTTCGGTGTCGTGGAGGTGACCTCGCCGTCTTGCTTTTTGAGGGAGTGAGGTCCGGAACGGAGCGGAACCGCCCGCCCACCCGGTTGACCTGTGATTTCTACCAAGGGCGGGGTGCGCGGCTCCCGGACGGCGGGCGCTGCGCGTGGGCGGGAGGTGCTCGGCCGCTGTGCGCCAGCGCGCGGCCGTGAGCCACTCCGTACCTCACCCCACCGCCGAGCTGTCGACGGGGTACGACTAGCGGTGGTGCCGCGTCCGGACCGCCCGGTTCGTCGTCTCGATCAGGTCCGCGATCGTCTCAAGCATCATCAGGCAGCGAACCGGATCGTCGTCGGTCAGGGCGTGTGCACGCGGGTTTCGCCAGGCAGCAATCACACCCTGGCATAGCTGCATGTGCCCGCGCTGGGCGCTTTCGTCAGCCCTGGATTTGAGGTTGTTGATTTTGAGCAGCGGTTTGGTGGGCGAGAACACCAGGGTCATAAGCGGGTCGCCGTCCTCAGTACGCCCGGTTCGCGCGCGTATGCGTTCGTTGAGCGCCTTCACGCCGGCTTCGACGGCGTCTGCGTAGTGGCGCGAATGAAACCGCGACCTGGTGGCGGCGCGAAGTTCCGGGTTCCGGATCCTGCGGTCATAGTCGGCGAGCAGCTCGTCACCGGGCTGTGAGCGCTCCTCCTCGGCAGCACCAGCCGGGCGCGCAGGCGCGGGATCGCCCGCCACCCCGAGCCCGGCCAGGTCACTCGCGATCCAATGACCCACGTTGATCGCGAGCTTGAGGCCGTCGTCTGCGCTCACGCCGTCGGGTACAGGTGCTTGGCCATGCTGGCGAAGATCTGCTCGATTACTTCGGGCTTGGCATCAGCAGCGATGTGAATCTGGAAATCGAGATGGATATCCGGCCGGACTACTGGCGGCGCGGTCTGGGGAGGCCGGGCCGACGTCGTCGCGGCATCTTCCCGGGCCGATGGACTGGCCGACCTGCTGATCGAATTGGTGGCCCTGACCGCAGTGCCCGGGGCCTGCTTTTTCGCCTTCCCCTTCGTCTCCTTGTCGCCCGGCGGCTCGGCAACCTTCTTCTCGGCGATCATCACGTAGGTGGCAGCCATCTTGCTCGCGTTGGAATCGCCAAACTTCTGCTGCTGGAACCACTTCGTCACCATGGACCTGTCAGGGTCGCCGTTGGCAGTAGTGAACCCCGCCAGGTCGGCCGGGTATATTTCGTCGAGAATTTCCTGGCACGCCTCGGCGTAGCTGTCGCCGCTCCGCCATTTGTGACCGCGGTCGGTCAGGTTTCCGTTCTCGTCGAGCAGGCCGAGCTTCTGCATCGGGGACACGACGTTCGTCGCTGCGCTCGCGGGGCTGTCGTGGCCCAAGAGCACGGCCACTGCCCCTGGGTTGAACTTCGAGGACGGTGCCGCGACCGCGCGGGCGCGCAATGTGCGCCAGGCTGCGGTGCCGATCTTGGGATAGCTTGAGATCGTTGTTGCCATTGTTGCTTCCCTCAGGGAATTAGCGAGTGACCCGCATCACCCCTGGAAGGCATCGGCTGACGCGCAAGAAGCCTTGCGTTTCAAGATCATTCGAGTAGAGTCTGACAGGTCACCCCATATGACACTGCCGAGACCTCGGATGCGAAGCCTTCCGCTTCGACCGGGGTCTTTGCGGCTTAGGTGAATCCTAGCGCAGGAATGACACCGATGTGATTCACTTGGTATCTGACCGTTCCTGCTACGTTATATACCGCTTCGCCCGGTATCGACCCGTGCTGTGAAGCGCCTTTCCCGGTGTTAATCTTTGACTCCTGCCGTGCTGTCAGCCTCGGCGCCGGGTCGGCCGTGAACCGTCCTGGCGGGGCGGACCTCAGCGATTAGCCGGTTGCCCGTGACCGGCTAACCGCCGGATTCAGTTAGAGGTCTAGCGACGAAACCATAAACGTAACCGAAGTCCGCAGGGCCGGGTTTGCGCGGACAGCCGGGGGTGCCGGATACCCTCAGGGCAATGACATCGGGCCTGTGCTTCGACATCATCCGCACCG
>PMOU01000528.1 GCA_003161205.1 Actinomycetota bacterium
CGGTGGCTAGTCCGGCGTGACCTCGAACGTGGTCGACAGCGGGGCGGTGGAGTCGCCGCCGACCCAGACGTCGAAGGCGGAGGCATCGGTGACCCAGTCGCGGGACGCCGCGTTCCAGTACCGCCGCTCGTCAGGCCCGACCGGGAACTGGAGCAGGCGTGATGCCCCGGCCGCGAGGGTGATCCGGCGGAAGCCCTTGAGCTCGCGGACCGGCCGCGACGCCGAGCCGTACCGCTGGTGCAGGTAGAGCTGGACGACCTCGTCGGCTTCCCGGTCCGCCNNCTGGCCTCGTCCCAGTAGCGCTTCGCCTGGTTCTGCGGCTCATGCGAGCGGGTGTGCGCGTACACCATCGGCACCTGCCCCACGGTGCGCGGCCAGCTGAAGGGAAGCTTGCCGCCCGGCGAGACGTCACCGAACAGCAGGCTGGCCACGGCCGCCCCGCCCCGGGTGCCGGGGTACCAGATGTCGAGGATGGCCGGCACGTGCTCCGCGGGCCAGCGCAGGTCCAGCGGGCGGCCGTTCATGACGAGCAGGACCACCGGAGTTCCGGTGGCGGCCACGGCCTGCAGCAGCTCCAGCTGGCGTCCCGGGAGCTCCAGCGATGACCGCGAGGCCTGCTCGCCGATCATGTTCTGCCACTCCCCCGCGACCACGACCGCGACATCGGCGTCGCGGGCGAGGTCGACGGCCTGCCGGAACTCGGCTTCCTCGTCGAACCCCGCCGGATCCGATGGCATGTTCCCGCCGAACATGTCGAACAGCGAGGGAAATTCGCGTTGCACGACGCGCACCCCGCGGGCGTGATCGACCCGCACCCCCGCCCCGGCCCGGGCGCGGATGCCCGCCAGCACGGTGACCGTCTCCTCCAGGTCAAAGTCGAAGACCCACGGCCCCAGGGTGTCGCGCTTGGAGTCGGCCAGCGGCCCGATGACCGCGATCGAACGCAGGCGGCCGGCGTCGAGCGGCAGCAGGTCACCCTCGTTGCGCAGGAGCACCGCGGATCGCTCGGCGGCCACCCGGGCCACCTCGCGGTGGGCTGGATCGGCGAGCACGGCCCGGGCCCGGTCCTCGTCCACGTACGGCGCGTCGAACAGGCCCAGCCGGATTTTCGCGGCCAGCACGCGCCGGACGCTCGCATCCACCGCCTGCGGGTGCGCCGCCCCGGAGTCCAGCGCCCCGGGCAGGTGCGCGTAGGCGGGATCCGCAATCGCCATCTCCATGTCCACGCCGGCGTTGACCGCGCGGGCGGCGGCATCGCTGAAGTCAGCCGCGAAGTCATGGGTGACCAGATTCCGCACCACGTTGGCGTCGCTCACGACGAAGCCGTCGAACCCCCAGGTATCGCGCAGCACCTCGGTGAACAGCCATTGGCTGGCCGCTGCCGGAATTCCGTTCAGGTCCATGTAGGCGGTCATCACGTTCGCGGCGCCCGCCTCGACCGCGGCCTTGAACGGCGGGAAGTAGACGTTCTGCAGTTCGGAGTCGGACAGGTTGACCTCGTCGTAGTCGCGGCCGCCCAGGGCGCTCCCGTAACCGGCGAAGTGCTTCGGGCCGGCCATGATGCGGTCGGGGGCCGTCAGCTCACCGCCCTGGAAGCCGCGCACCTGGGCCACGGCCACGGCCGCGCCGAGGTACGGGTCTTCCCCCGCGCCTTCGATGATCCGGCCCCAGCGCGGATCGCGGGCGATGTCGACCATGGGCGCGAACGTCCAGTGGATGCCCACGGCGCGCGCCTCGCGGGCGGCCACCGACTGACCGCGCTCGATCGTCTCCGGGTCCCAGGAGGCCGCCAGCGCGATCGGCACCGGAAGAATCGTGCGGAGCCCGTGAATGACGTCGAAACCGAACAGCACCGGGATCCCGAGGCGGTTACCTTGGATCGCGAGCCGCTGGAGGCGATTGGTCTCGGCCGGGTCGGTGACGAACAGCAGCGCCCCCGCACCCCCCTCCCGCAGTGCCGCCTCGACCGCCTTCGGCTGCTGGCCGGCCTCGAAGTCGAGGGCGGGCGGCGGCTCGGAATCCGCGGGCAAGCCGAAATAGAAGTACTGGGTGAGCTGCCCGGCTTTCTCGGCCGGTGTCATCTGGCCGATGAGCTCGTCCACCCGCGACTTGATCGTCTCCATAAAGGGAGGTTAAACCCATGAGGGCGACTCCGCCGCCGGCGATCGGCGGTGACCGGATTGGGAACCAGGACCGTTCCGGAAAAAAGATCCAATTCGCCCGGCGGCCGCGGTGGTTATAGCGCCCATTCCGGCTTCTCGGGATAGCCGCCCGGACACCGCTGCGCGACTGCTCAGGCCGGAGTATCGTGCCGAGCGTGACCGAGACCAGCAGCGCTGCCCCCGCCGCCCAGGCCGTGAGCAAGACCAACCTGTCGGTCCGCCGGTACCGCAAGAGCGTCACCGGGCTGACGGCGGTCGAGCTCGCCGCGCTGCGCAGCGCGCTGACCAGGATGATCGCAGTGTCCGACGACCGGGGATTTGAGTACTGGGCAGGCATCCACGGATTGCCGCTGCCGATTTCCTGCACGCACGGCAGCCCGCTGTTCCTGCCCTGGCACCGGGCGTACCTGTACTACTTCGAGCAGCACCTGCTGGACCAGATGCCGTCCGGCCAGTCGGTCAGCTTGCCCTGGTGGGACTGGTCCGCCCAGACCGGCATCCCGGCCGCGTACGCGGCGGCCAGGCTGCCCGACGGCGCGGAAAACCCGCTGGCCGGCGCGCCCATCTCGGGCATCCCCGCGGCCCAGTTCAACGACGAGAACGTGCCGCAGGTCGAGCGCACCTTCCGCCAGCCCGGCCCGACCGGCCCGGACCAGGGACCGGCCGGGCTGCCCAGCGCACGGCAAGTCGCCGCGGTCCTGGCCCTGAAGGACTTCGACGACTTCACCGTGCAACTGGAGGACCTGCACAACCAGGTGCACGTCTGGGTCGGCGGGACGATGAGCGAGATCCCGGTAGCCGCCTTCGACCCGGTCTTCTGGGCCCACCACACGATGATCGACCGGCTGTGGGCGCTGTGGCAGCTGGCCCACCCGGGCGCGGGGGTCGGGTCGGTGCCGCTGAACCATCCGCTCGGTCCCTTCCCGACGCTGACCGTCGCCCATACGCTGAGTACGACGGGGCTCGGTTACGACTACGCGGCCGCCACCAGCTCGGCCACCCCGGCGTAGGACCAGGAGCGGACATGGCAGAATTCGTGGCGAACCCGCTGACCGTGACGCTGACCGCGCCCGGTGAGCCGTATTACCGGGCCGACCTGGAATTTCACGGCGTCGATCACTCCAAGGCCAGCTTCGAGGGCCGGCTGTTCCTCAACAATCCGGACGCCGGGCCGGGTACCCCGACCGACGACGACAGCTACGCCGGATCGTTCTGGATCTTCGGGCACGGCGGCTGCGCGGGCGACGAGGGGCACTGCGAGCC
>PMOU01000470.1 GCA_003161205.1 Actinomycetota bacterium
GCGGCTGCACTGGGACTTCCGCCTCGAGCGCGACGGGGTGCTGGTGTCCTGGGCGCTGCCGAAGGGGGTGCCGGACGATCCGGCCGTCAACCACCTGGCCGTGCACACCGAGGATCACCCGCTGGAGTACGGCGGGTTCGAAGGCGAGATCCCCCGCGGTGAGTACGGCGCGGGCCAGGTGAGCATCTGGGACCACGGCCGCTACGAGACGCTGAAGTGGGCCGACCGCGAGGTCAAGGTCCGGCTGCACGGGCACCGCGTCACCGGGAGCTTCGCGCTGTTCCAGACCCGGGGCGATCAGTGGATGATTCACCGGGAACGGCTGCCGCTGCCCGCCGGGGTGCGTCCCATGCTCGCGGTGACCGGACCGGTGCCCCGGGACCCGGAGAACTGGGCCCTGGAGATGAAGTGGGACGGCGTCCGCGCGCTGGCCTCTATCGAGCGAGGCCAGGTCCGCCTGCTGTCCCGCACCGAACGCGACATCACGGTCGCCTACCCCGAACTCGCCCGCCTGGGCTCAGCCGTCACGAACAAACAGCTTTTGCTGGACGGGGAGATCGTGGTGTTCGGCGACGAGGGCTGGCCGGAGTTCGAGGCGCTGCAGCCGCGGATGCACGTCACCTCGGCCGCGCAGGCCGCCATGCTGGCCGGCNNGACCCCGGTTACCTACCTGATCTTCGACCTGCTCCAGCTGGACGGCAGGGCGCTGGACGGCCTGCCGTACGGGCAGCGCCGCGCGCTGCTGGACGAGCTGGCGCTGGCCGGCCCGTACTGGCAGACGCCGCCGTCGTTCCCCGGCGAGGACTTCCCGGCCGTGCAGGGCGTCTCGCTCGAGCACCATATGGAGGGCGTGGTCGCCAAGCGGCTGGATTCGGTGTACACCCCGGGGATCCGCACCGACCACTGGCGCAAGATCAAGAACGTCCGCCGCCAGGAGGCCGTCGTCGCCGGGTACAAGCCGGGCCAGGGCAACCGGGCCGGCCAGGTCGGGTCGCTGCTCATCGGGGTCCACGACGAGTCCGGGCTGATCTACGCGGGCCACGTGGGCACCGGGTTCAGCGACCAGACGCTGCGGCTGCTCGGTGACAAGCTCCGGCCGCTGCGCCGTGCGGATTCGCCGTTCGACGGCCCGGTGCCGCCCGAGCATGCCCGCCCGGCCGTGTGGGTAGAGCCCCGGCTGGTGATCGACGTGACCTTCGACCGCTGGACCCGGGCGGGCCGGATGCGCGCCCCGGTCTACAAGGGCCTGCGCGACGACATCGACCCCGAGGCCGTGATCCGTGAGCCCTGATACCAAGGTCGCCGTCCGGGTGGACGACCGCACGCTCACCCTGACCAACCTGGCCAAGGTGCTCTATCCCGATACCGGGTTCACCAAGGCCGAGGTCCTGGACTACTACCAGCGGATCGCCCCGGTGCTGCTCCCGCACGTCGCGGACCGCCCGGTCACCCTCAAGCGCTACCCGGCGGGCGTCGACGGCCAGGCCTTCTTCCAGAAGCACGTCACGGCCCACCGGCCGGACTGGATTCAGACCGCCGAGGTCAGCTCGGCCAGTTCCCGCGCCCGGTCCCGCGGCACCATGGTCAACTACCTGCTGATCGACGACCTGCCCACGCTGATGTGGGCGGCCAACCTGGCCGGCCTGGAGCTGCACACCCCGATGTGGCGGGTGCCCGACGAGCGCCGGCCCGACCTGCTGGTCTTCGACCTGGACCCCGGCGAGCCCGCCGACATCGTGGATTGCTGCCGCGTCGCCTGCGACCTGCGCCCGCTGCTCGAGGCGGAGGGCTTCGCCCCGCTGGCCAAGACCTCCGGCGGCAAGGGCCTGCAGCTGTACGCCCCGATTTCCGGTGTGACCTCGGATGAGGCCAGCGAGCAGGCCCGGATGTTCGCCGAGCGACTCGAGCGCGATCAGTCCCGGCGGGTGGTCTCGCGGATGACCAAGGTCCTGCGCACCGGCAAGGTGCTGATCGACTGGAGCCAGAACAACGGCTCCAAGACCACCGTGGCTCCCTACTCCCTGCGCGCCCGGTCGCAGCCCACCGTGTCGACCCCGGTCAGCTGGGCCGAAGTCGAGGCCTGCCGCCGCCGCGAGGACCTCTTCTTCACCGCCGACGCCACCCTGGACCGGGTCGAAACCCACGGCGACCTGTTTGCCCCGCTCCTGCAGCCCTCGGCGCCGCGTTGACCCGGTAGCGGATCCGCCGGCGCTCGTCCTCGTCATGTGCCTTTCCTATCGTGCCCGCCCCGCCATGACGAGCCGAGGCCGCGTTCCCATGAGCGGGAACGCGGCCTCGTTCAGAAAATGCCTGCTCTCTAGCCGCTGTAGGGCAGGAAGCAGATCCCGGACAGGTTCTCCACCCCGCCGCACATCTGGCTGCCGTCCTCGTTGTCGCTAGCGATCCAGAGTCCGGCGCTGGTGAGGAGCTCGTCATCGGCGCCCAGGCCGCGGTCGCGGCTGTAATAGCCCACAGTGCCGTCCGCGCTGGTGTAGAGGTTCCCGTTGGCTGGGTCAAGCCCCTCCATGCCCGGCGCGTTGTAGCCGTTGGTACCCAGGGCGTCGCAGTCGTCCGGGTTCATGGAGTAACGCTCGTGCCCGGCGAAGTAGGCCGCATTGGCGTCCGCGGCCGCGGAGTACAGCGAGTCACAGCCGGTGTAGTTCACCCACTCGTGCAGCACGGACGTCTGGGTGGCCGGGAACGCCGCCGCCGCGTCGCACAGCCCGGTGCGCGGGGTCGCTCCGACCGGATAGCCATTCGGGTGATACCCGGTGGTGCCGATGTAGACCGT
>PMOU01000451.1 GCA_003161205.1 Actinomycetota bacterium
GCGCCGCCGATGCGGAAGAACACGTCCTGGATGGCGGTGGGGTCCGCCGCGTCCGCGCGGCCGGCTCCGGGCTGGCTGCCCACCTGCAGCAGCACCGGGGAGTTCACCGGCCCGGCATCGAAGATCATCCCGGACAGCTTCACGCCGGGAACGCTGGCGACCCGCATCGAGACGATGCCGTTCGCCGGCACCAGGGTGGGGAAGCCGAGGCCGAGCACCACCGTGTCGCGCCGGGTGACGTCGATGCTCTGGTGCAGGTGGTAGACGCCGGGGGTGAGGATCAGGTCCTGCCCCCGGGCCAGGGCGGCGTTGATCACGGGCACCGGGTCGCTGGGGGTGGCGATGAAGAACCGGCGGATTCCGATGGCGGTACCCGGCGTCGGGCCGCTGGCCCAGGACGGTCCCACCGAGTCGTGCTGCACCGCCGGGACGAACACGCTGTCGTTTCCGCTCGAGTCCACCTGCAGGAACGGTTCCTCTTCGCTGACCGGGCTGGCCGCCAGGGTCGTGTACTGCCCCCCCGAGCCGAAGTCCTGTGCGGGCGCCCCCACGTCACCGGAGAACACCTGGTTCCACAGGCCGTTGCTCCAGCCGTCGAGGGTGCTGTTCCGGACCAGGAACTGCTGCTGGCTGCCGCTGAGCACGGAGTGGCCGGAGAACGTCGAGTCGGCGATGAAACCGCCGCTGGCGTAGCTGGGCTTGGTGCAGTAGTCCTCCAGTGAGGTGAACCCGTTGAACTCGACCCGCCGGACCGGTGACGCCTGGGACGTGGCCCAGAATTCGGCTGTCTGCTGGCACGGCGCGCCGCTGGGCGGCGTCGGGACGTCGATCGTCAGGTTCGACAGCGAGCGCCAGAAGTTATCCAGCGCGGTGCAGTTGCTGGTCGCGGACGAGGTGCACTGGTTGAAGGAATCGACGGCGCCGTGGATCACGACGTCGCCCGGGGAGGCGCCGAGGCCGGCCACGCTGGTGTAGTAGCCGACCCGAAGGAAGAGCGGATCCGCGGCCGAGCCGTAGGTGCCCGGCTCGAACAGCAGCGCGTAGCGCCGGGTGCCGAACTGGTCGCCGGCCTGCTGGCGGGCGATCGCATGGACGGTCGCCAGGATGCGGCTCGGCGGCATGCCCGGGTTGAAAACGTAGACGTCCGGTCCGAAATCCGGCCGGCCCACATCCGGCTGGCCCGGCGTCGCCGTCTGGCTGGCGGAGTGCGGTGCGCCGCCCGCCAGCACCAAGGTGGCACCCACCGCGATCGCGGCGCCCAGGACGACGGCAGCGATCAGGAGGACAGGACGGCGCCGGAGCCGGCCGGTGCGGTCCGGGGTCGGTGGCATACCTGTTCACATCTCCTCACGGTGCGGCCAGCGGCCGGGGTTTCGCCCAGGCGGCTGGCCGCCCGCGCCACGACGTTGACGGGAGCATGAAAACAAGGCCAGCCCGGTGAATTTCGCAGGCAGAAAGGATTAGACAACAATCCATCCGGGCGAATGTCAACTCTGCGTTAACGCTCGGTGAATTGGCATAAAGCGGTCCGAATCGCCCTGAGTGCCATGTTAATGTGATCATCGCTGCAGGCGCCTAGGGAGAGGTGCCGTGGGCGTGAGGGGGGCGGGGAGATGTCTTTTGCTATCGCCCGGGAAGGCCGGCCGCGCGGTCACGGCGGCTTGGCGTCCCGGGCCACCCGGCGTTTTCGCGGGCCCGCGCGGGCCCTCGTGCTCGTGCCATCGGCTCGCCGAGTGTGCCTGTGACACCCCACGCTGGCGAGATCAAGTATCTCGTGCTCACCGACCGGGCCGCCCCGTACCTCCTCGCGAGAGTGCGCTGGCCGGATGTTTCCCAGGCGATCACCGTCGGCAGCCCCGACTGGCTCGACGACCCGGGCCTGTTCGATCTGCCCTACCACCCGGGCGCCGTGAAGGTGAGCTTCGCCCAGGCGGCCGCGGTCGCGGCGGGCTGGGGCAGGCAGCTCAGCGCGGAGATAGCCGACGGCATACCGTCGTTCATCCGGCGGATGCCGGCGAACTGGTCCGATCTGTCGCCCGTCGAGCGACGCGCTTATGGCCTGGAGTCGGTCGGCAGACGGCGCGTCTCGGCGCGTCGCCTGCGTCGGCTGAAATCGTCCCAGGAGACGACCGGTGCTTTCGCACCTGCCGCCGCGCCGGGTAGCAGGCAGGCCGTCGCGTTCGCGGGCGGAGGCCCCAACGCGGGCGCCAGTGCAGGCGGCGGACTGGCCGGCAATGGCCGGAGCCAGGCGCCCCGCCTGCCGAACGGCCTCGGGAGCGTGGCCACCGAGCGCCGGCACGAGGTGCGGGTGCCGGTCGACGGCCGGGTCCACATCCTCTGGGGCCGTGCCACCATTTCGGCCGGCCTCGTCGACCTGAGCGAGCGCGGGCTGCAGTGCGTGCTGCCCGGGGCGCCTCCGGTGATCGCGCCGGGAGCCCCGCTGGACGGACCGTTCGTGCTCGAAGCCGAGGTGACCACGTCGCGGATCTGCCTCGGCGTGGGGGGCCGGATCAGGTGGAATCGCAACGTCAGGGCCGGGACGCACTTCGGCGTCGTCTTCGGCAAGCTCGACGACGCCGAGACCGAAGGGGTGCAGCGGTTCCTCGTGGCCGCATCTAGCAAGCGAGGTTCACGATGAGCCCATCCTCCTCTCCTGACGGCGATTCGCCGACCGTCGTGGCCGACGGTCATCCGCCGCGCGGCGCGGCTTCGGTCGCGGCGGCCGGCGCCGCCGTCGGCGCTGGCCGGCACGGTCGCGGCGCGGCCACCCATCGAGCGGCCGCCGTCCGGTCGCCGCAGGAGCTCGACTACCGGCTGCGGGGTCTCAGCACCGATCCGGCGGACTACGTTTCCACGGCGCCGACCCGACCGGACCGGCGCCGGCGTCCCCGCCGCCACGGTCCGTTCCTGGCCAAGGTGACCGTTCTCCTCGTGGTGGCGGCGCTCGCGGCGTGGCTCCTCCCGGCCTTCGTCGTCCAGTCCTTCTCGGTGCCCAGCGCGGCCATGTCGCCCACCCTGCAGGCGGGCGACCGGATCCTCGTCGCTAAGTCAGGCCTGCTGGAGGGCTCCGTCCACAGCGGCCAGATCGTCGTCTTCCGCCCCCCGCGTTTCCTGCCCTGCACCGTCGTCGGAGGCAGCGGCGACCTCGTGCTCCGGGTCGTGGCGCTGCCCGGCCAGACGATCTGGTCCGTCGGCCAGACGATCTTCGTCGACGGGCAGACGCTGCGTGAACAGGGCTGGTACGACCCCCGCTTCGGCCAGGTCGGCTCGCGGTCGATCCCCAGCACCACGCTGGCCAAGAACCAGTACTACGTGCTGGGCGACAACCGCTCGGGCTCGTGTGACTCGCGGGCCTTCGGGCCTATCTCAGGCTCGTCCATCGTCGGCGACGGGATCGCCGTCGTCGTCCGCGACGGCCACGTTTTCTTCCGCAAGCTGTAAGCCCGGCCGCGGCCGCCGCCTCCGGCTAGCTGGTGACCGGCGGCTCGGTCGAGGGATCTCGTGCTGAGCGGTAACGTTCCCGGAACGGTCCGGGCGTAGCGTTCCGTTCTGTGCTGAATACGCCGGCCGCGGGTGCGGCGGTACCGGAGACGACCGATGTCACGGGCCGCCGGTTCCGGCTGGCGTCACCGGCGACCGCGCTTATCGTCGGCGGCCTCGTGCTGGCCCTGGCCGTCCTGGACGTGCCGCTGGCCCGCCTCGCGCATCAGAGCCTGAACGCCAGCGGCGGCTCATCGCCGTTCTGGTTCTCGGTTGCCCTCGGGGCGGTGGGCTTCGTGGTGGCCTCGCGCCGCCCGCGCAACCCGCTGGGCTGGATCCTGCTGAGCGCGGCGACCTTCGACGTGCTGAGCCAGGACGCCAGCTTCTACGTGGCGGCCGATTACCGGCTCCGGCACGGCGGGCTGCCGCTGGGCTGGGTCGCGGTCCTCGCGCAGCCCGGCTGGGCCGCCGGGATCGTGCTGAGCGGGCTGGTCGTGCTGCTGTTCCCCGACGGCCGCCCCCCGTCACCACGCTGGCGGTGGGTCCTGTGGCTCTACCTGGCCGCAGCCACGCTGTATCTAGTCGGCGTGCTGATCGCGTCGGTCGGGGCCATCGCCAGTCATGACATCCGGGTGGATGCCAGCGGAAACCTGCTGGCTCTTAGCCACCCCACGGGTTCCTCGGCGTGGTGGGCCGTGGTCGAAGCCGTGTTCCTCCCGGTGCTGGCCGTGTGCTGGGCGGGATCGGTCGCGGGCCAGGCGGCCAGCTACCGGCGTTCGTCCGGGGAACGCCGGCAGCAGCTGAAGTGGCTGCTGGCCGGATCGGCTATCGCAGGAGTCGGCATCCCGCTGGCCGTCGGGCTGTCAGCCACGCACGGGACCCTCGCCGGGCTGGCGGCCGGCCTCGCGGGTGCCTGCGGGCAGCTCGGGATTCCGGTCTGCCTTGGCGTGGCCGTCTTGAAGTACCGCCTGTTCGACATCGACCGGCTCATTTCCCGGACGATCGGCTACGCGATCGTCACCGGCCTGCTGGTGGGGGCGTACGCCGGGATCGTGCTGCTCACGACCCAGGTGTTCCGGGTCCACGTGCCGGTAGCGGTGGCCGGGTCGACCCTGGCCGTGGCGGCGCTGTTCAATCCGGTGCGGCGGCGGGTACAGCGGGCCGTGGACCGGCGGTTCAACCGGACCCGGTATGACGCCGACCAGACCGTGGCCGCGTTCGCGACCCGACTGAAAGATGCCGTCGACCTCGACGCTGTCCGGGATGACCTGGCCGGTGTCGTGCATCATGCGCTGGAACCCGCCCACGTCTCGGTGTGGATCAGCCGCGGCGACCANNCCCCGAGAGGTTCTCGGCGAAGGAGCCGACGCTCACCCCCGAGAAGCTGTACGTCAGCGCCGTGGTGAACGGGCGGCCGCCTTCCGAAGCGCGGACGGAGAGGGTGAGCACCGGGATGCTGGCGGCGCCGCCTTGGTCCTGGAACAGCCCGTCGAGCAGCGGCAGCGAGGACGTGGTAAAGCGGAGCTTGAGGGGGTCATGTGCGGCCGCCTGGGTGAGCTGGACGGCGCTCACGGCATA
>PMOU01000473.1 GCA_003161205.1 Actinomycetota bacterium
CGGATCCCCGCGGTGGCGACGAACTCCGTCAGCTACACCGACGGCGCCCTGACGCCAGCGCCAGGGCCGGGCCAGCCGCGCCCGGTCCTGACCGCCTGAGGGAGGATTCCTCACCGAGGTCATCGCGCTGACCGGCGAGCAGGTCGATGCTCTCCGGAACGCGCCGACCGGCTATGACATCATGCCGATCGTGACCGCCACGATGCCCCGGGAGGCCGGGGCGCTGGCCGGCGCCGACCTGCGGGCGCTGGCCGCCGCCGTGACGGCTCCGGTCCTGCTGGTCCTCGGCGCGGTGAGCCCGCCGTGGGCGGGCGAGATCACCCGTGAGCTGACCGGCGCCCTGCCCGAGAGCGAGGTGGCGGTGCTGCCCGGCCAGGACCACCTGGCCATCGATTCAGCGCCCGGGCTGCTCGCCCGGGCGCTGACCGGGTTCTTCGGCTGACGCCGTCAGGCCTGGGTCACCTTGTCGGCGCGGTGCGGCAGCTTCCAGCCGGGGCGGACAAAGTGGCAGGTGTACCCGTTGGGGTAATGCTCGAGGTAATCCTGATGCTCAGGCTCGGCCTCCCAGAACGGTCCGGCCGGCGTCACCTCGGTGACGACCTTGCCCGGCCACAGCCCGGAAGCGTCAACGTCGGCGATCGTGTCCTCGGCGACCTGCTTCTGCGCGTCGCTGGTGTAGAAGATGGCCGACCGGTAGCTGGCGCCGATGTCGTTGCCCTGCCGGTTCCGCGTGCTCGGGTCGTGAATCTGGAAGAAGAACTCGAGCAGGTCCCGGTAGGAGATCTTCTCCGGATCGAAGATGATCTCGATGGCCTCGGCGTGGTTGCCGTGGCGCCGGTACGTCGCGTTGGGTACGTCACCGCCGGTGTAGCCGACCCGGGTGGACAGCACGCCCGGGAGCTTGCGGATCAGGTCCTGCACGCCCCAGAAGCAGCCGCCCGCGAGGATGGCCTTCTCCGTCTGGTTGGTCATGATGCGCTCCTGGTGTCTTCGGGCTGCTCGAACAGCTTGCGGTAATCGCCGTAGCCTTCGCGCTCCAGGTCCTCGAGCGGGATGAAACGCAAAGCGGCGGAGTTGATGCAGTAGCGCAGCCCGCCCGCCTCGGCAGGCCCGTCGGGGAACACGTGGCCGAGATGGCTGTCTCCGTGCACCGAGCGGACTTCGGTCCGGATCATGAAGTGGCTGACGTCGCGCTTGTTCACCACGTTGCCCGACTCGATCGGCGCGGTGAAACTCGGCCAGCCGGAGTGGCTGTCGTACTTGTCGACCGAGGCGAACAGCGGCTCCCCGGAGACGACGTCGACATAGATGCCAGGTTCCTTGTTGTCCCAGAACTCGTTCCTGAACGCGGGCTCGGTGCCCTTCTTCTGGGTGACCTGGTACTGCTCCGGCGTGAGCCGGGCGATGGCCTCGGGGTCCTTGCGGTAGTTCTCTGACACGTAAACTCCTTCACGGCGCTGCCCCGCTGGTTGCGGGGTGCACAGGCACCACCTATAAAACCCCGCGGCAGCCACGCCTATTTCACCCGGGGGCAAGCCCAGGTCATGGCGGCTAAACTAGGCGTTATCGCCCGTTCGGCACACGATTGGGCGGCACGTCACTAGCGGCAAGCGGCAGGAGCGGCCAGATGTTCCGCAGCCAGGCAGATCCCTGTTACCCCGAGAGCGCCCAGCAGGACGGCTGCTACCCGGACAACGCTGCCCTGCCCGCGCGCTTCATGTGCTGGCTCATCGGATCGCCGGGCCAGGCCGGCCCCGGGAGTGAGCGCGGCGGGGACCGGCCACGTGGCCACCGCACCGCCGCTGTGCCGCGGGGCGGTCACAAGTCCGGTTCCACCCGGCGCTTATTGTCCGGCGCCATCGGCTCGGCCCGCCGGAGCGGGGGCTGGTGAGCGGACGGCCGGAACGGATAGATCAGCAGTTTGTGATACCCGAGCCGGTAGACGTAGGCGAGAAACAGGTTCAGTTCGCTCAGCGCGTCGCTTTCCATCCGGCGGGCCAGCCGGGGCAGGTCTTCGTCGGCGTCCTTGCGCAGGTGCTGCGTGGCGGGGTGCGTCTGCAGGGACTCCCGCAGCCGGGCCGGAGTGGTGTCCAGGCTGATCAGCCGCACGATGGCGATCTTGTGCGTGATGGATTCCTGCCAGCGGCCGAGGTCGGCATGAGCCTGGCTGTACTTGATCCCGGCGCGCACCTGAGCGTAGTAATACGTCGCGGCGTCCGCTATCCACTGCGGCTCCGGCGCCGCCGCCCTGATCCTGGTATCGCACCAGTCCTGCATGTCGTCGCCCATCCGCTCGTACAGGCGGCTGAACGGGCGCGTCAGCAGGCCGGCCGCGAATGTCCGGCCTGACGACAGCCGGTCACCCCGGGGCGGCAAGCTGGTGAACCACAGCCCGCCCGGCACGACGATCCCGACAAAGGCGGCGGCGTGGACGTGGTTGCTGGCGGCGACGATCACCAGGCCCACACCGGTCGACACGACGGCCGTGCCCACCACGATGAGACAGGCCCACAAGCGGGCGCGGGGCCCGAACGGAGGCCCGACCGCCCGGCAGCGCAGCCGCAGGAACCCGCAGGCCAGAATCACCGACACGGCAAATGTCCCGACCACACCCACCCAGTCAGGCATGCCAGTCCCCTCGCCTTCTTCCTGTGCTCGCACAGGCAGTGGCCGCCACCCGAGAAACATATTTGCAGGTGATTGGGGATCTATCTAGGCTTTATTCCACGGCCCGCCCATTTGGGATGATTCCCTTTGTTTAACAAGGTCACAGCAGCCCCAGTCCGCCCGCTGGACACATCTGTCGCCCGCCTTGGCGAGCCGGACCTGCGGCGGATGCTTTGATAACGTTTCCATAACGATCACGCACCGCAGGTTGCCTGACCCCGAGCCTGGGTCAGACTTTAGGTGTAGCTAAAGACTTTAGGCAGGGCTATACCTTTAGCTCTAGCTAAAGTACACTGATGCTACGACCGTCGGGCGCAGCAGGTCTGGCCGTAACTAGGCAGCAGGTCTGGCCGTGACAAGTGGAGGCACTCATGGGCTTCGGACTAGGTGTTTCGCCAGACCAGCGGGCCACAGACGCCCAGATCGACGAGGAGATGCTCGCCCTCGTCACGCAGCTGACGAACGAGATCAACTGGCATATGCGGGAGCGCGGCATCAGCCGGGCCGATCTCGCGGCCCGCATGGGCGTCTCGCCCGGCCGGGTGAGCCAGATCCTCGGCGGCGGGGAGAACCTGACGCTGCGGACGCTGGCCGCGCTGTCCACGGCCCTCGACGCCCGTTTCGGCATTGAGCTCAGTACCCTCAAGGCCGAGGACACCTATACCAGCCGCGATCCGGCGGACGCAGAAGCGGCCCCGGACGGCAACTACCGGGCCCTCACCCGCGCTCGGCACAACGAGAACGCCCGCATCAGCGAGGCTTACCGCCGCCGTTGAGTTCACCTCTGTGAGCTCAGTGCCTTTTTCTTGACCCGGGCTTTTTTCTTGACCCGGCCCGGCCCGGCCCGGCTTACGGTGCTGCGCCGAAGGCGCCGCCGTTGCGCCGTTTGTTAACGCATACGTAACAGCGCTTGCCATAGGGTTCAGCTATGCGGTTGACCGAACATGAGCAGGAACGACTGCTCATCACGCTGGCCGCGGACGTGGCCGAGCGCCGCCGGGGCCGGGGGCTGAAACTGAATTACCCCGAGGCGGTCGCGATCCTGACCTCCTTCGTCCTCGAAGGCGCCCGGGACGGCCGGCCGGTAGCGGAGCTGATGTCCACCGGCCGTGAGGTCCTGCGTCGCGACGACGTCATGCCGGGGGTGCCCGAGATGCTGGATTCGGTCCAGGTCGAGGCGACCTTCCCGGACGGCACCAAGCTGGTCACGCTGCACAGTCCTATCCGNNNGTCGAGAACTCCGGCGACCGGCCGATCCAGGTCGGCTCGCACTATCACTTCGCCGCCGCGAACCCGGCGCTGTCCTTCGACCGCGCCGCGGCCCGCGGCTTCCGGCTGGACGTCCCGGCCGGCACGTCGGTCCGGTTCGAGCCCGGCGTGTCGCGGGAGGTCAAGCTGGTCGCCCTGGCCGGGGCGCGGGTCATCCCGGGCCTGCGGCCCGAGTCGGCCGGGCCGCTGGATGGCCCCGCTCCCGTACCGGCAGGGCCCGATGACTGACATCTCCCGGGCCAGGTACGCGGCCCTGTACGGCCCGACCGTCGGCGACCGGATCCGGCTCGCCGACACGGACCTGCTGATCGAGGTGACCGAGGACCGGTGCGGCGGCCCGGGCCCGCTGGCCGGGGACGAGGCGATCTTCGGCGGCGGCAAGGTCATCCGGGAGTCCATGGGGCAGTCCGTCGCCACCCGCGCGCAAGGCACTCCGGACCTGGTGATCACCGGGGCGGTGGTGCTCGACCACTGGGGCGTGATCAAGGCCGACGTCGGCGTGCGCGACGGCCGGATCGTCGCGCTGGGCAAGGCCGGCAATCCCGACACCATGGACGGCGTGACGCCGGAGCTGGTGATCGGCCCGTCGACCGAGGTGATCGCGGGCAACGGCCTGATCCTCACCGCGGGCGGCATCGACAGCCACGTGCATATGATCGCGCCGCAGCAGATCCCCGTCGCCCTGGCGGCCGGGATGACCACCCTCATCGGCGGCGGCACCGGCCCGGCCGAGGGGACCAAGGCGACCACGGTCACGCCCGGGAAGTTCTGGCTGGACATGATGCTGGCCGCGACGACCCAGTGGCCGGTCAACATCGTCCTGCTCGGCAAGGGGAACACGGTCAGCCCCGAGGGCCTGTGGGAGCAGCTGCGGGCCGGGGCGGCCGGGTTCAAGCTGCACGAGGACTGGGGCACGACCCCGGCCGCGATCGACGCCTGCCTGACCGTGGCCCAGGCGGCCGGCGTCCAGGTGGCGATCCACACCGACACCCTCAACGAGGCCGGGTACCTGGAGTCCACGCTGGCGGCCATCGGCGGCCGGCCGATTCACACCTACCACACCGAGGGGGCCGGCGGCGGTCACGCGCCGGACATCATCAAGGTCGCCGCGCACCCGAACGTGCTGCCGTCCTCGACCAACCCGACCCGCCCCTACACCCGCAACACCCTCGACGAGCACCTCGACATGCTGATGGTCTGCCACCACCTGAACCCCTCGATCCCGGAGGACCTGGCCTTCGCCGAGTCGCGGATCCGGCCCACCACGATGGCGGCCGAAGACGTCCTGCACGACCTGGGCGCGATCTCGATGATCGGCTCGGACTCCCAGGCCATGGGGCGGATCGGCG
The DNA here is from genome assembly GCA_003161205.1 of Actinomycetota bacterium. The sequence goes on from PMOU01000473.1 coordinate 5,286, forward strand.
AGACCATCATCAGGACCTGGCAGACGGCGCACGTGATGAAGCAGCGCCGCGGCGCGCTGTCCGGTGACGGCCCCGCCGACAACCACCGCGCCCGCCGCTACGTCGCGAAATACACCATCGGCCCGGCGGTGACCCACGGGCTCGACGCCGAGATCGGCTCGGTGTCCACCGGCAAGCTCGCCGACCTGGTGCTGTGGGAGCCGGCCTTCTTCGGCGTCCGGCCGCACCTGGTGCTCAAGGCCGGGGTCATCGCCTGGGCCAACATGGGCGACGCGAACGCCTCCATCCCGACCCCGCAGCCGCAGCTGCCGCGGCCGATGTTCGGCGCGTTCGGCGCGATGCCCGCCCGGCTCGGCCTGCATTTCGTGTCCGCCGCCGCGCTGGAGGCCGGCCTGGGCGAGCGCTGGGACAGCGAGCGGCGCCTGGTCCCGGCCAAGGACGTGTCGGGGCTGTCGAAGGCGAGCCTGCCCGAGAACGACGCGCTGCCGGTGATCGACGTGGACAGCGAGACGTTCGCGGTGCGCGTCGACGGCGAGCTCATCGAGCCGGAGCCCGCCGCCGAACTGCCGATGGCCCAGCGTTACTTCCTGTTCTAACGGATGAACACGCTCCTGCTGCTGCNNCACCACCACTCCGGCGGGATGGAGGCCGCGGTCGGCACCGGCCTGGTGGCGGGCCTACCGGACCTCGAGGACTTCTGCCGGGCCAGGCTCCGGACTTCGGCCCGGGTCGCGGCCGCGTTCGCCGCCGCCTCCTGCCACCTTCAATCTCACGATGCCGAACGGGCCCCGGTACCTGCGCCAGTCAGCCGCCACGCCCACCGGGCGGACGCGGACCTGCGGCACGGCCAGGAACCCCGGGCCGAGCTGGACCCGTGGGCCGAGCTCGATGCCGAATTTGACGCCCGCACCCCGTCCGCGGCCATGCGCGCCGCGTCGCGTCAGCTCGGCGGGGGGCTACTACGCCTGCTTCGCTCGCTGCGGCCCGATGCCGACCTGGTGATGCCCTGGGCGCGGGGCCGCGGCAGGCTCGCGCCGCACCATCCGCTCGTCCTCGGCGCCGGCGTCGGCCTGGCGAGCGGCTCCCCGGAGCTGGCCGCGCGGGCCGCGGCCTTGTCGGCGTGTGCCGGCCCGGCCAGCGCGGCGGTCCGGCTGCTCGGCCTGGATCCGTTCGCCGTCCAGGCTATGCTCGCCCGGCTGGCTCCCGACGTCGACGAATGCGCCCGGCGGGCCGCCAAGGACGCCGGGGAGCCGCCTGCCTCGTTGCCGTCCGACAGCGCCCCGGCTCTGGACCTGCTCGCCGACTACCATCTGACCGCGGAGGTGCGTCTGTTTGCGTCCTGAACTGCCTGCCCACCACCATGACGGCGCGCATGATCACGCGCACCCCGATCGGCTGCCCGCGGACGGCCCGCCGGGTGCCCAGGTGCCCCGGATCGGTATCGGCGGCCCCGTCGGCAGCGGCAAGACGGCCCTGGTCGCCGCGCTCTGCCGGGCGCTGTCGGGTGAGCTGACGATCGGCGTGGTCACCAATGACATCTACACGACCGAAGACGCGGACTTCCTGCGGCGAGCGGGCGTGCTGCCCGACGAGCGCATCCGCGCCGTGCAGACCGGCGCCTGCCCGCACACGGCCATTCGCGACGACATCAGCGCCAACCTGGACGCCGTCGAGCAGCTCGAAGCCGATCATCCGGGCCTGGAGCTGATCCTGGTCGAGAGCGGCGGTGACAACCTGACCGCGACGTTCTCTTACGGACTGGTCCACCGGCAGATCTTCGTGATCGACGTGGCGGGCGGTGACAAGGTGCCGCGCAAGGGCGGACCCGGCATCACCCGGTCGGACCTGCTCGTCATCAACAAGACTGATCTCGCCCCGCTGGTCGGCGCGGACCTGGCGGTGATGGCCCGCGACGCCGCGGCGGGCCGCGGCGAACGGCCCACGCTGTTCACGTCCCTGGTCACCGACCCGGTCGCCGCCGAGGTGGCCGCCTGGGTCCGCACGGTCCGCTCGTCCGTCGCGGCGCCATGACCGCCAGCTGTCCCCCGACGACGATGGACCATAGGTGTGGTTACCCCCATGGCGATGGACCATCGGTGTGGTTAGCTGCTGGCGGTCACGGGGGCGGGCGTGATCGCCCGGACGATGGCGGTCATCGAGCCGGGCGGCGTGCTGGGCGAGCTGGCGTGCGCGCCGCCGCTGACGCTGCGGCAGGTGCACAGCGAGGCTCCCGACCGCTGCGAGCTGCGCCTGGTCGGGACGGCGGCGGGACCGCTGGCCCATGACGACCTGTCGGTCTGGCTGCGGTTGCGGCCCGGCGCCCGGGCGGGCCTGGCGGCGACGGGAGCCAGCCTGGCGCAGGGCCGGGGTCAGGGGGCCGCGGCCGCGCTGTCGATCCGCGCGGACCTGGCCGACGGAGCCGATCTGGTCGCCGATCCCGGCGCGCTGGTCGTCTGCCGGGGCAGCCGGGTCGATGTCCGGGTCGAACTGACGCTGGGCGCCGGCGCCGCGGTGCAGTGGCGGGAGCTGATCGTGCTGGGCCGGACCGGGGAACCCCCGGGGCGGGCCACCCTGCGCTGGGACGTGACCAGGCTGGGCCGCCCGGTGCTGCGCCAGTTCGTCGACCTGGACCCGAACGTTGCGGGGTCTCCGGGTTCAGGCGCGCCGCTGACGGCCCGGACCGGCCTGACCGCGGGCCGCCGGGTGCTGGCCTGCGCGCTGCTGGCCGGCCCGGCGACCGCGTCCCCCACCGTGGTGGCCTCGGCGACGGCCGTCGCCCAGCGGGTCGACGATCACACCCTGCTGGTCACCGTGCTCGATGACGACGCGGCCAGCGCGGCAGGCCGGCTGGACGAGCTCTGCGCCAGGGCCTGGCGGTGAAAATCGTTCGCGAGCGGATCCTGCCGGGCCTACGGTTTGCTCATGCCGGACTACGACACGGTCCGCGAGTGGCGTGAAGGGGACGGTAACGACGGGGAATAACGCGACTGCTGATAACCTTGCACACGAGGCGGCGATCTTCGCCGCCGCTCCCGCGGGCGAGCTGCCCGTCGGTCGCTGTGAGCAGTGCGGTTAATCAGCCGTTCGCCAGTCGTCGTTGACATCTGCTGAGCATGCGACCTCCGAACCATTGATGGAGTTTTCTGCATGCCCCACAGTTCCAGGCGTCCGCGTGTGCCTTCCGACCGTTACGGCCGAGGCGCCGAGCGCGGCACCCAGCGACGCGGCGGTCCGGCCAAGCACATCCGGACACCCCAGCCCCGGCGCGTCGCACCGCATTCCGAGCTTGACCTCGCCCTCGACGCCGCCGCGGCGGCCCCGCAGCCGACGCCGGCCACGTTCGCCGAGCTCGGCCTCGACCCCCGGCTCGTCAGCGCGCTCGCGACCCAGGACATCCACGAGCCGTTCGCGATCCAGGCCCGGGCGCTCCCCGACGCGCTGGCCGGCCGCGACATCCTGGGCCGGGCCCAGACCGGGTCGGGTAAGACGCTGGCCTTCGGGCTTCCGCTGCTGACCCGGCTCGCGGCCACCGCGGACCGCAAGCGCGACAAGACGCCGCGCGGCCTGGTCCTGGTCCCGACCAGGGAACTAGCCCAGCAGGTCGCCGAGGTGCTCGAACCGCTCGGCCGCCGCATCGACGTCAGCATCACGACCGTCTACGGGGGCGTGCCGATCGGCAAGCAGATCTCCCGCGCCCGATACGCCGACGTCGTGGTGGCCACCCCGGGCCGGCTCATCGACCTGATGGAACGCCACGCCTGCACGCTGTCCGGTATCGAGGTCACCGTGCTCGACGAGGCCGACCACATGGCTGACCTCGGCTTCATGCCCGCGGTCACCCGCATCCTGGACGCGACCCCGGCCGGCGGCCAGCGGATGTTCTTCTCCGCCACCCTGGACCGCGGCGTCGGTCAGCTCGTGACCTCCTACGTCCGTGACCCGGCCCTGCACGCGGTGACCGCCGCGACCGACGCCGGGCCCGCCGAGCACCGGGTCCTGGTCCTGTCGGCCCAGGACAAGGTGCCGGTCGCGGCCGAGATCGCCAGCCGGCCGGGACGCACGCTCTTCTTCGTCCGCACCAAGCACGGCGCGGACCGCCTGGCCAAGCAGCTCGGCCGGGCCGGCGTCGAGGCGGCGGCCATCCACGGTGACCGCAATCAGAGTCAGCGCCAGCGGGCGCTGGACGCGTTCACCGCCGGGCACCCGCGCGTCCTGGTCGCTACCGATGTCGCGGCGCGCGGCATCCATGTGGATGACGTGGACCTCGTGGTGCAGTTCGACCCGCCGAATGACCACAAGGACTACCTGCACCGCTCCGGCCGCACGGCCAGGGCCGGAGCCACCGGCATGGTCGTCGCCCTCGTGGAGCGCGGCCAGGTCCGTGAGCTGCAGAAGCTGCACGAAGCGGCCGGCGTGACCGCGGCCAGCGACGAGGTCGCGACCGGGCACCACGTGGTGCGCGAGATCGCCACGTCGGGCACCCCGGTTCCCCCGCCGCCGGTCGTTCGTCCGCTCCCGGCCCGCAGCAATCCTGCGCCTGCTCGTCACTCCGGGACCGGCCGCCGTCCGTCACGCCCGGCGGGCGCCGGACGTGACGCCTTCGCCTACGGCGCGGCGAAGCCCGCTCACCGCCCGCAGGGCGCGCACCGCCCCCAGAGCGCCGGCCGGCCTCAGGACGCCAAGAGGTCGGCCTGATCGTCCGCTCCACCGGGACCGGCCAGCGCTGTCGCTGGCCGGTTTCGGCTTTTCCGGCTCGCGGCGGGAACACATCCCGAGATATGTTAGTTGTCATTAAGCAACTAATTTCCTGCTCGAGACGGAGGAACGCTCGTGCCGTCCGCATCACCCCAGCCGCGCC
>PMOU01000370.1 GCA_003161205.1 Actinomycetota bacterium
GCGATCATGGGTTTCTCCGAGGGCGGGCCCATGTCGATGCTGTTCGCGGCGACCTATCCGGAGCGGACCGCCGCCCTGGTCCTTTACAGCACGCCAGTGTCGTGGCTCCGGACCGATCAGTACCCGTGGGCGTCCACCAGTGAGGAATGGCGAGCATTCCTCGACAGCGAGGAGGCGATCCGCGGCACCGATGAGTGGTGCGACGATAAGCTTCGCGCCTTGGCTCCGACGACCGCCGGCGACCCGGCCGCCAAGCGGTGGTGGCGCCGCTGGGTGCGGAGCAGCGCCAGCCCCGGTGCGATCAAGGCGATGGCGCTGATGAATCGCGACATCGATGTATCGGGCACGCTGTCGTCGATCCGGGTCCCGACGCTAGCTCTCAACCGCACCTATGACGAAGACGTGCCCATCGATTCGATGCGCTACCTCGCCGGCCGGGTACCAGGGGCCAGGTTCGCGGAGCTGCCCGGCGTCGACCACGGATGGTGGGTCGATTCCGGGCAGATCGTCGCCGAGATCAAGCCTTTCCTGCTCGGGCTGTGGAAGCGCCAGGAATGGGACATGGTCGAGACCGATCGCGTCCTCGCGACCGTGCTGTTCACCGACATCGCGAACTCCACCGCGATGCTCGCCGAGGTTGGTGACCGGAAGTGGCGCGAACTTCTCGGGCAGCATCACGCCGTGGTCCGCCGGCATCTCGTGCGCTATTCGGGACGCGAGATCGACACGGCCGGGGACGGCTTCTTCGCCAGCTTCGACGGACCCGCGCGGGCGATCCGGTGCGCCCGGGCGATCAGCGACGGCGTACGCGAGCTGGGACTGCACGTCCGCGCCGGGCTGCACACCGGTGAGTGCGAGATAGCCGACGGCAAGATGACTGGCATCGCCGTGCATATCGGTGCACGCGTCGCCGCGGAGGCCCAGCCCGACGAGGTCGTGGTGTCCAGTACCGTCCGGGACCTCGTGGCCGGTTCCGGCCTGAAGTTCCGTGACCGCGGCTACGTGCAGCTCAAGGGCCTGCCCGGCGAATGGCAGCTGTACGCGGTCGACCCCAGCGTCATCTGACCGAGCCGACCGCAGGCCACTTGGCCCGGACCAGTCTGTCCAACAAAGCCGTTACGCGGTTCGCGCTAGCATCCGATGCTCAGTAACCGAACCAGGCTCGTCTTCCAGCTCGACGCGTTTCACGTCCCCCGGCTCGGATAGGTAAAGACTGATCGCCTCGCTCAGGGCCTCACGCAGCTCCTCCATATCTGCACCAGCAGCGAAACAGCCAGGCAACTCAAGAACTTCGGCCCACAGCTCTTCACCAGGCTCGTGGTGGACGCGCACGTTGTACACCTCTCCGGCCACTACTCGTCGCCTCCTTTTAGTAGCCGCCTGCGGTCTCGGTCCAGCCGTTGCCTTCGATCGATGCGGCAGCCTACACAATCTAGATGTCTAGAAGACCTAATCCACGGGGTATCCGGTTCGGCGTTCCCGTTTTGCTGATGGCGATGGGTGGCACCGGCTGGGAATGTTACCGCCGGTCGGGAGCATACAACTCAGGCGGACGCGGTTGGAGGGTCCAGCCGCAGTCATCGGTTGCCATATGTTGTGATACAATGTAATACGTGGCGGACGATCTGTGGTGGCGAGACCGGGACGCCGACTATATCCGGCGTCGCGGGGAGCGCTACCCCGGAGCGTCGGGCATCGAACCTGAGTAAACGGTTGAAGCCGCAAGCGATCCTCGCCGGATCGTGCGCGACCCCGATCCGAGGAGCCGCCGCAGCGCGATCCGGATCATCGGCTATTCGCCGAGCGCGGGGTTCGTTATTACGGTGATCGCCACCCCGTCCGACCATGCCGGGGTCACCGCGTGGAAAACCAGCGGTGCGGACCTCCGCGCGTATGAAAGACAGGAGAGGCAATGACCGAGCAAGACCGCGATATACGGGTGGATGCGGAAGTCCGGGCCATCCGTGCCGAGTACGCAGATGAAGAAGCCGAAGAGGCCGAGGCCGAGGCCGCCGAGCGGGCTGCGGCGCTGGAGGTTCCGTTGAACCTGCGGATCGACAAGAAACTCGACGCCCAGCTCAAGCAACGGGCGGCCGCCGCCCAGATCCCCACCTCTGCGCTGGTGCGTCGGGTGCTGCGGCAGGCAATGCGGGAGCCCGACGCGCCAGTGCTCACCGAAGAGCGGGTCGAGGCGATCGCCCGGCGGGTGCTGGCCGAAGCCAAGGGCGACTGACTGTCGGCAAGAGGCGCGGGCTGCTCGCCGGTCAGGAAGTAGACCTGACACCTATCGACCAGCCTTGGGATGCCAGCTACCTGCCGCACCTTCCCCGCTGCCGCGGCTGCCTGGCGCCCGGACTGCCCGGAAGGCCCCCGCCTCGGGGGCCTGGCCGGGAAAGCCCCGGCTGGCTTGCCCCGGGAGCGCCCACAGGAATGCACGGAGTTCTGCGGATCAGGGTCGCAGGTGACTACCGGGTCCTGTACACCGTCGACGATGACCAGCTGGTGATCTTGGTCGTGGACGCCGGTCATCGTCGGCAGATCTACCGTTAACTTCCTGGCCAGTGGATCAGAACTGATACGTGGCCTCGATCCCGAGGTGCTGCACGCGAGCTTCTTGTCTACGGCATCCATATCGCCGAAGTCCGTTACCACGCTGGGTGCCCGGGCCGGGAGGAAGGTGCGGTGGACTCCTCGCTGGGCTTTGATCCGGGATTGCCCGCAGGCGCGCAGCGCGAGCNNACCCCGATGGTCGCGTTCTGCGCGGGGTCCAGGAAATCCAGCCCGAAGTCCGTCCGGTACTTCGCGTTCATCAGGTCGACGACCCGCCGGAGCACGGCCACCTCGGTCGAGATGTGCGCGGTGCCCTCGATGATCACCGGATCCGAGGCGTCCTCGGTGGTGACGCAGCAGCGGGGATCGGCGGCCAGGTTACGGACCTTGCGGGAACCGGCGCTGCTGGTGAACCAAAGCATGCTGTCGTCCCACATGCCCCAGACGGGCATGACGTGCGGCCGGCCGTCCGGCCAGATCGTCGCGACCCAGTAGTTTCGCGCGGCGCTCAGCCGCTCGGCCGCCCAGGACCAGTGCAGCAGCCCGCTTCCTTCCTCTGGTCCGGCGATGCCGTAGCCCGGCATATATGGCCGGCTAACCCGAGGGATCTCCATGGCGCAAGGTCTACCATGTAGGGCTGGTCCGGGGGAGTAGAACCCAAGACCCCCCCAAACCCTCCCGAACCGCCCCGGCGCCTGGGGAATCCCTCCCGTCAGGCCCCCTTTGGGACTGCCGTGGCAGACTCTTTGGGTCTGCGCTTGGACTAACGTTGGGACTCGTGAAGGCATCACCGCAGAACCAGCTCCGGCTGCTCGAACTAGCCGACCTGGACGCCGAGCTTGTCCGTCTTGCCCGCCGCCGCCAGGGCCTGCCCGAAGTCGCCGAACTGACCCGGCTGGAAGCCCGCGCCAGCGAGCTGAAGGACGCCATCGTCACGACCGAAACCGAGCTTGGCGACTTGTCCAGGGAGCAGGGCCGGGCCGAGCGTGACGTCGACCAGGTCCGGACCCGGATCGATAAGGACCGCGCCCGCCTGGAGGCCGGTCAGGTGTCGGCCGCCCGCGAGCTCGCGAGCCTGCAGTCCGAGATCGAGTCGCTGCACCGCAGGCAAGGCGACCTGGAGGAGATCGTGCTGGAGCTGATGGAACGCTCCGACGCGCTTGTCAGCCGGCGCGACGAGCTAGCCGCCGAGCGCGACAGCCTGGGCAGCGCGATGACCGCGGTGGCGGCGGCGCGGGATGCGGCCTTCACCGAGATCGACGAGCAGGCGGCCAAGGCCTCCGACCAGCGCGCCGAAGTCAGCGCCGAAGTGCCCGCCGACCTGCTCAAGCTCTATGACCAGATCCGCGGCAACCATAACGTCGGCGCGGCCATGCTGCGGGCCGGCCGGTGCGAGGGATGTCACCTGAGCATGAACACGGTGGACCTGAACGTGATCAGGTCGGCGGCTCCCGATGAGGTGATCAGGTGCGAGGAGTGCCGGCGGATCCTGGTCCGCACCCCTGAGTCTGGCCTNNTGCTGCTCCGGCACGGGCAGACGGAGTTGTCCGTGCAGAAGCGGTACGCCGGCCGGTCCGATGTCCCGCTCACCGAGACCGGGCTGCGTCAGGCGGTCGCGGCCGCCAAGCGGCTGGCCTCGGCCGGGATCGGCGTGATCGTGACCTCCCCGCTGCAGCGCGCGGTCCAGACGGCCCAGGAGGTGGCCGCGGCCACCGGCGCTGCCGTCGTGGCCGATGAGGGTTTCCGGGAGACCGACTTCGGCGCCTGGGAGGGCCTGACGTTCGCTGAGGTCAGAGAACGCTGGCCGGGCGAGGTCACGGCGTGGCTAGCCGATCCGGCGGTCCCGCCGCCGGGCGGGGAGAGCTTCACCGAGGTGAGCACGAGGGTCACCGAGGCGCTGCACCGTGTCCTGGCCGAGCGCGAGCACCAGAGCGTCCTGATCGTCAGCCACGTCACGCCGATCAAGACGCTCGTCGCCAAGGCCCTGCTCGCCCCGCCGCCCGCGCTGTTCCGGATGCACCTGGACCTCGCGGCCCTGTGCGAGATCGACTGGTACGCCGACGGACCCGCGGTCCTGCGTTCCTTCAACGACACCGCCCACCTGACCGGCTGAACCGCCGGTTAAGTCCACAGATTTTTTCCGAACGGTCTGGGCGCGTGCGCATGTTACCGCAGGTCCGCAGGGACGGGGCCGGCTGCGCCGAATGCGGATCAACCAGCCGCGTAGCGCACATCCTCGGTGTCTTCCTGGGCGCCGTCGCCCTGTTCCCTGAGCAGCTGAGAGACGCGCTGCGGTGACACCTGAAGTACTGCGGCTATGTCACGCCCGGTGAGTCCGGCGCGCTGAAGGAGGCGCGCCGCGTCGCGCGACTGGGCGGCGGCCTTCTGCTGCGCACTCGCCGCCGCGCGTACTGCGGCCCGGGCCGCCGTCGCCTGCTCGTCCAGGCCATGGCCAATCTCGGGGGTAACCTCGACTGCGAAGGAGTCCTCCGGCACGTCCAAGCGCCGGCTGATGAGGTCGCGGGCCATTGTCTCGGCGTCCTTCAGGCCATGTGACTGGGTGACGCCCACGTCCACGATGTGCAGCTCCCAGCCGTGCTCCCAGCGTTTGGCGCGCACGCTGTAGGTCCTCACTGCAACCACCCTTCCGGCAGGCACTCCATGCGGTTGATGGTGTCGCGGACGACACCGGGCGAGATGATGTTGTGGCGCGGTATGATGCGCCACCATCCGGAGAGGAACTCATCCAGCGCCGCCAAGTCGACGACGGGCGCATGGGTGATCGCTTCGAGCTGGGTATCGAACGCGGCGACGTTGGCGGCGGGCAAAGCCGCGCGTACGGCGGTGAAGGTTCGCTCGATGTGCGGATGGGGCCGGTCGTGTCGCTGGACGGTCATGACGACGTCTAACCTCCTGCCGGTTGCCGCGTGCTATGCCAGCTTATCGAGCAGGGCTGACAGAACGCGGCGTATCCTGACCGTGGGTGAGTCGGCCGGGCGGTCGCGCCGGGCCGTTCGGTCCGGTGAGGAAGGTCCGGGCTCCATAGGGCAGGGTGGTCGGTAACACCGACCCGGGGTGACCCGCGGGACAGTGCCACAGAAAACAGACCGCCTCCGCGCGAGCGGGGGTAAGGGTGAAACGGTGGTGTAAGAGACCACCAGCGCTGCAGGTGACTGCGGCGGCTCGGTAAACCCCACCCGGAGCAAGGTCAAGAGGGGAACTGCGTTCCCTGCGCGAGCGTTTGAGGGCGGCCCGCCCGATGCTCGCGGGTAGGCCGCACGAGGCTGCCGGCAACGGCAGTCCCAGATGGATGACCGCCGCCCCGCGCAAGCGNNTAGCGGCAGGCTAGAAATCTGGCCTATACTTTGGCTATGGTTTCTCTCTCGTTGGCTGAGGCCAAGGACAAGCTTTCGGCCGTCGTGAACGATGTCACATCGACTCACGAGCACTACACCATCACGCGCAACGGTCGCCCCGTAGCGGTTGTCCTGCCCGTCGATGACCTTGAGTCCCTGGA
>PMOU01000580.1 GCA_003161205.1 Actinomycetota bacterium
GACAGCCTGCACGCGCTGCTGGCCGCCCGGCTTGACGCGCTGGACCCGGGCGTGCGGCAGCTGATCGCGGACGCCGCGGTGCTGGGCACCACGTTCCCCGTCGAGGCGCTGATCGCGGTGTCCGGTCAGGACGAGACGACCGTCCGCGCGGCGCTGGCGGACCTTGTCCGCCGGGAGGTGCTGAGCGTGTCCGCCGACCCGCTGTCGCCGGAGCGGGGTAACTACCAGTTCGCCCAGGAGATGCTGCGGCAGGTCGCCTACGACACGCTGTCCCGCCGGGACCGCAAGACCCGCCACCTCGCGGTGGCGGCCCACCTGCGCGCCGCGTTCGCCGGCGACGGCGAAGAGATGACCGACGTGATCGCGCGGCATTACCTGGATGCGCTGCGCGCTATCCCCGATGACCCCGACATCGCCCAGATCCGCGGCCAGGCCATCACCGCCCTGATCCGGGCCGCCGAGCGCGCCGAACGGACCGGGGCCCCGGCCCGCGCGGCCACCAGCTACGCTGCCGCCGCCCAGGTGAGCCCGGAGGCCGACGCGGAGGAAGCGGCCGCCATGTTGTGGGAGCGCGCCGCGGAGGCCGCCACCACCGACAGCAACTGGGCCGCCGCCATCGAGTACGCGGGCCGCGCTCGTGCGCAGCACCTGAGCCGGGGAGATTCCCGCGCGGCCGCCCGTGCCCAGGCCATCGCGGGGCGCGCCTTGCGTAAGTGGGGGCGTCACGCCGAGGCCCGCGAGCAGCTCATCTCGGCCGCGGGGGTCCTGCGGGCCGATCCGGACACCGATACGGTGAGCGCCCTGGGTGAGCTGGCGGCGCTGGAGATCTTCGCCGGGTCGTCCGACGCTGACCGGCTCAGCACCGAGGCGCTCACTCTCGGTGAGGCGCTGGACGTCGGTGCCCGCCAGCTCGCCGAGCTGTTCGCGACCCACGGGATCTACCTCGCCATGGTCGAGCGGCGGGCCCAGTCGATCGCCTACCTCCGCGAGAGCGCCAGTCTCGCCACGCAGGCCGGCGACAGTTTCACGCTGGGACGCGCGCTGTCCAACCTGTCGGACGTCCTGGCCGCTACCGACCCTGCGGCCGCTGCGGACACCGCGCGTACCGCCGTCGGGCACCTGCGCCGGGTGGGGAACCAAGATGGCCTGGCCATTGCCATCGGGAACCTGGCCGAGGCGCTGCTGGACCTGGGGGACTGGGACAACGCCGAAGCCGAGCTCGCCCAGTCTGCCGATTCCGATCCGCTCGCGGAAATCGAGTACATCCTGTGCCACCGGGCCTGGCTGGCGGCCCTGCGCGGCGACACCGCGACGGCCGACAGCATCCTGACCGCGCTATCGGACGTGCGTGCCAGCGAAGACATGCAGGACGAGGCGCTGGTCGGCGTCATCGAGGCCTTCACCGCCGCCGCCCGCCGGCAGCCGCGGGAGGCACTGGGCCACGCCCGGGCGATGCTCGCTCATGCCGACGTGCTCGGGATCAGCTCCGTGTTCCTGCGCTGGGCGTGGCCGCTGGCCGCGCGCACAGCCTTCGAACTGCAGGACGCCGGCGCCGCCCGCGACCTGCTCGCCCTGCTCGACTCCCACCAGCCCGGGCACCTGGCCCCGTTGCTGCAGGCCGAACGCGACCTGGCCTGCTCCCGCCTGGCCGACGCCGACGGCGCGGCCGACGCCGCGGCCGCCTTCATGGCCGCGATCGCCAGCCTGCGCGAGCGCAGTACTCCTTATCACCTCGCGCACGGCCTGCTCGACTACGCCCAGTACCTGCTGCTCCACGGTGACGCCGGCGCCGCGACGCTGGCCATCGAAGAAGCCCGCGGCATCGGCGATCGCCTGCGCTGCCAGCCGCTGCTCGATCGCGCCGCGAGTCTGGACCCGGCGACGGCTGCGGACCCCATCAGCCCCCGGACGCCGGCCTAGATGGCGGCCCCGGCCGGGCGCTTCCGCGACGCGCTGCGCCACCGTGACCTGCGGCTGCTGATCGGCGCGTTCGTCGTGGACCAGATCGGCACCTGGTCCTACCTGGTGGTGATCTCGGTCTACCTGTTCGACCGGACTCATTCCACCCAGTGGCTGGCGGCCCTGGGCATCTGCCGCTGGGTACCGGGCCTGCTGCTCACCAGCTACGGCGGCGTGATTGCCGACCGCTATCAGCGGGTCACCATCCTGATCGTCTCCGCGCTGGCCAGCGCGGCCATCATGGCCGCGCTGGCGGTGGTGGTGGCGACCAACGCCTCGCCCGGCCTGATCCTGGTCCTGGTGGCCGCCTCGGCCGTGGCGATCGCGCCCTACCAGTCCGCCGCGGGCGCGCTGACTCCGGAGGTCGTCGGCGAGAAGGACCTGGCCGCCGCGAACTCGATCTTCTCGGCGCTGGAGAACCTGGTCGTGGTCCTCGGGCCCGGTATCGGCGGCCTGCTGCTGCTGACCGGCAGGCCCGTCATCGGGGTCGCGATCAACGCGGCCAGCTTCGTGGTCGCGGCCGCCGTGATCAGCCGGCTGCGGGTCCGCTCCCGCGGCGGCGCGGACTCCGCCGACAGCGCGGTGCACCAGTGGAAGGCCGGACTCAGCGCGCTGGCCGCTCAGCCGGTCGCGGTGGCCGTCGTCTTGTTCTGCGCGCTGGACTCCGCCGTCTACGGCGCCTCCACCGTGTTGTACGTGCCGCTGTCGGTCCGGCTCGGTACCGGGCCCAATGGCTACAGCTACCTGCTGGCCGGGGCCGCGCTCGGCGGGGTCCTTGGTGTCGGCCTCGCCAACCGGCTCAGCGGCGGGTCCCGGCTGGCTCCGGTCATCATGGGCAGCATCTGCCTGCAAGCGCTGCCCTACCTGGTCACGGTCGCGGTGAACGCACCGGCGCTGGCCGCCCTCCTGCAGGTCGCCTCCGGAGTCGGGATGGTCATCGTGGACGTGCTCGCGCTCACCAGCCTGCAGCGCGATCTGCCCCGGCAGATGCTCGGCCGCGTCCTCGGGATCTTCGACACCGTCCTGCTGGCTGGCATCGTGCTGGCCAGCCTGGCCACCGGCATCCTGCTCGCGCACACCGACGTCAACGTCGCGCTGGTCGCGGTGGGCGCCGGGATCCCGGCCCTCGGCCTGATCGGCCTGCCCACCCTGCTGCGGGCCGACCGCACCTCGGCCGCGGTGGCGCAGCGGCTGCGTCCGCGGGTAGAGCTGCTGGCCAGACTGGACCTGCTGGACGGCGCGGACCGCCGGACGCTTGAGCGGCTGGCGGCGGCGGCGCAGGAGTTCGTTATGCCCTCCGGTGAGGTCGTGATCCGTGAAGGCGACGAGGCCGACGCGCTGTGGATCCTGACCCGGGGCGAACTGTCGGTATCGGCCATCGGCGGCGGTCCCGGGCCGCGCGCACTGGNNCGCCCGGGTATGTCGGAGAGCTCGGGCTGCTGCACGCCATCCCGCGCACCGCCACGGTGCGGACCAGCGAGGAATCCGTGCTGCTGCGGATCGGCGGGCAGGACTTCCTGTCCGCTCTGGAAGCTGTCCGGGCGAGCCCGTCGCTGCTGGCGGTCGCGGGTATCCGGATGGCCCGCACCCCGGGGCGCAGCGTCAGGCCGCAGCCCGTTTCCGCTGATACATCCGCGCCCGGCCCCCACCCTCATCAACCGGAAGGGTGACACCTATGGACCCTGACGCCCTGCTGACCGAACTCGGCGANNTGCTCGCTGGCCCTGCTCAGCGAGGATGAATCGGAACTTATCTATACGGTGGCCGCGGGCGAGGGCGCGGACGACGTCACCGGCATGCGGATATCGTCCTCCCAGGGCATCGCGGGCTGGGTCGTCCAGTCCGGGCAGCCCATCGCGGTCAGCGACGTGGCCAGCGACCCGCGCTTCGCCCGGGACCAAGCCGAGCAGACCGGGTACGTCCCGCAGACCATCCTCGCGGTCCCGGTCGAAACGCCCGAGCGCGTGCTCGGAGTCATCAGCCTGCTCGACCGGGACGCCCGGCGCCCCGGCGCCGAGCAGGACATGACGCTGCTGTCGCTTTTCGCCGACCAGGCGGCCCTGGCCCTGGCCAGCGTCGAGAGGTTCACGTTCATGGGGCGGATCCTGCTGGACGCGCTGGCCCGGGCCGCGACCGGAGAGGACCTCGTGCAGGCGCTGCGGCAGGCGGCCGCCGGGCCGCCGGGCGCGGACGCCGACCTGGCCGCGCTGGCCGCCACCTTCGCGGCCCTGGCGCGCC
>PMOU01000088.1 GCA_003161205.1 Actinomycetota bacterium
CTGGGCTGGACCGCGCCGACGAAGGCGCTGCCGTTGTCCGTCATCAGAACGGAGACCAGGCTCGTGCGCAGCAGCCGTCCGGTGCCCCAGGCGCCGTGCTCAACCTTGGCCGAGGCGAGCAGCGCGTGCAGGACCGCGGCGCTGTCGCCGGAGGCGTTGTTCGCCGAGACCGGGCCCTGCCCGGGAGTACCCGAGGTCAGGGCGGCTGACGGCAGCTCCAGGACGGCGAGCCAGCCGGACCCGATCGAGCTGATACCGGTCGGGGTCTGGGACGGGGCCGACGCTTCCTGGCCCAGGTTCACCTTGGTGATCTTGGCACCGGGAGGCGGCGTGAAGCTGGTGTCCGCGGGCGCCGGGGTCGCGAACGTGACGGAGGTGAAGCCCACCGAGATCGCCGGACTCGAAGCGCCGCGGGCGAACACCTGCACCCGCAACGGCACCCCGTTGTGCCCGTCCACGGCGATCCGCACCTGGCCGATGAGCGAGCTGGCGGACTTGGGGGCGAGCACCAGCTCGTAGGCAGCCTGCCCGGCCACCGTGACGTTGCTGTCCACGCTCACCGTCGTGGTCGGCCCGGCCGCGGCCAGGACCTGCTGCGCGGCTTGCTGCGGGGTCAGCGCGGGGATGGACGCAGGCACGGGCCGGGCCGCGCGGGCCGGGGCCGAGACCTCGGTGACCGAGTCGGTGCTGCTCTGCCACAGGTAAACGGTGCCGCCGTTCCGGATCACGTCGGTCTCGGTCAGCGACGCCGGCAGCGCCAGCCGGTAATGCTGCGGCCCGGCGTACCACACCTGAATCGTGTGCGATCCGGTGAGCAGCGACGATATCGACGTGGCGCTTCCGGTGTCGGGCAGGCTGGGCAGGCCGAGCGCGGCGGTCTCGATGACCGTGCCGGACAGCGCCGGATCCTGAGCCTGCGCGACCGCGGCGAGCAGCTGGGCCGGGGTGCGCGACGGCAGCGCAGGCGCGGCCTGCGCCACCGAGATCAGCGAGCCGGCCATGACGCCGCCGGTGACGACAAGAGCGCCGACCGGAACCGCCCAGCGGGCCCGGCGGGACAGCTTCGCAATACCAGACATGTCACCTCACCCGATATCGGAGCGTACCCGACATCGCGGGATCAGCGCCCGGCGGGGATAAGCGCGCTCGGGATAAGCGGGAGACACGGCGCCAGGCCGGACGGGGGATGAGGCGGAACGCGACGGCCAGGCCGGCCATCGAGGCCGGCACCCACACCTGCCGCCTGCGGCCGCGCAGGGCGGTGGCGGTGGCGGCACCGACCTTGGCCGGGGTCGTGGCGAGCGGCGCGGGCGGCATCCCCGCCGTCATCCGGCCGGTGACGAATCCGGGCCGGACCAGGACCACCCGGACCCCGCTGCCGTGCAGCGAATCCGCGAGCCCCCGGGCGAAGGCGTCCAGGCCGGCCTTGGACGCCCCATACACGAAGTTGGCCTTGCGCGGGCGGACCGCCGCCGCCGAGGACAGCACCACGATGGTGCCGTGACCCTGGGCTCGCATCCGGGCGGCGATCGCCAGCAGGGTGGTCACGTGCCCGGTGAAGTTGGTGTCGATCATGGCGGCGGCGCGCCGGACGTCGCGCTCGAGCTCCGGCTGCGGGACCAGCACGCCGGCCGCGGATATGACCAGATCCACGGGGCCTTCGGCGAAGATGCCGTCGGTGAACGCCTGGTGGCTGCCGGTCTGCGCCGCGTCGTAGCGGACGGTGCGCACCCGGCCGGGCAGTGGCCCGCCCGCGGCGGCGAGACGGTCCTCGTCACGCCCGGCCAGGATGACGTCGGCGGTGGCGGGGAGATCGAGGGCAGNNGCGGTGACGGCGACCGCGGCGAAAAGCAGCGTCAGGTAGGCGATGGACAGGTGGAACAGGCGCATCGGGGCGGCATTTCCCCCAGGGGGCGAACCCCCTGGACCCCCCGCCGGGGGGGCTTGCCGCCCCCCCGCACCCCCCTGGACCCGGGCGTACAGGCGGTGGGCCTCGGCCAGGAACCAGACGCCGAGCGCGGCGGCGAAGACGCCGTAGATCCAGCCGGCGTACGGGATCAGGATCAGGGTGGCCGCCACCATCGCGTAGGAGTACCACAAGATCTTGCGGACGACTGTGGCCGCCGAGGCCACCACGGGCAGCATCGGAATGTTGGCCGCCGCGTAGTCCTTGCGGAACTTCATGGCCAGCGCCCAGAAATGCGGCGGGGTCCACAAGAAGATGACCGCGAACAGCACGATGGCGGGCACGGCGACCGTGCCCTTCACCGCCGCCCAGCCGACCAGCACGGGAAAACAGCCGGCCGCGCCGCCGATCACGATGTTGGCCGGGCTGCGCCGCTTGAGCAGCAGCGTGTACACGAAGATGTAGAACAAGATCGCAGTGTCGGCGAGCGAGGCCGCGAGCCAGTTGGCCATCAGGCCGAGCAGCAGGGTCGCCCCGGCGCCAAGCAGGATCCCCCAGGCCAGCGCCTCCCAGGGCTTGATCGTGCCCTGTCCGTTGACCACCAGCGGGCGGCGTGAGGTCCGCTTCATCACCGCGTCGATGTCGCGGTCGATGTAACAGTTGATGGTGTTGGCGCT
>PMOU01000005.1 GCA_003161205.1 Actinomycetota bacterium
GCGCGATTCTGGCCGCGCTGATCCGGCTCCTGCCAGCACGGCTGCGAATACACCGGGTGGTCAGCCCAGGCACCGTGCTGCGGTGGCACCGCCGTCTAGTCACTAGGAAATGGACCTATCCGCGGGGCGTGGGCCGGCCGCCGGTCAGGGCCGAGATCGCCGAGCTGATCGGACGGCTCGCTACCGAGAACGACAGCTGGGGGTATCAGCGGATCCAAGGTGAACTGCTCAAGCTCGGCTACCGGGTCAGCGCCTCCAGCATCCGCCGTGTCCTTCGGGCGCTGAAGATCCCGCCAGCGCCGAAGCGGCACACCGACACGACCTGGCGGAACTTCCTGCACGCGCAGGCCGCGACAATGCTCGCCACTGATTTCTTCCACGTCGACTGCGCGGTGACCCTGCAGCGCCTGTACTGCCTGTTCGTCATGGAGACTGGCACCCGCTACGTCCACATCCTCGGGATCACCGCAAACCCGGACGGCCCGAGGACCACCCAGCAGATCCGCAACCTGCTGATGGACCTAGGCGATCGCGCCAAGGACTTCCGGTTCCTGATCTGCGACCGGGCCGGGCAGTTCACCGCGTCGTTCGACGCGGTCCTGGCCGCGACTGGTATTGAGGCCGTGAAGATCCCGCCCCGGAGCCCGCGAGCGAACGCCTACGCGGAACGATTTGTGCTCACCGCCCGGACCGAGGTCACCGACCGGATGCTGATCTTCGGCCAGCGGCACCTGCGGGCGGTCCTAGACCAGTACGCGGCCCACTACAACGGACGGCGTCCCCATCGCAGCCGCGAACTCCGCCCACCCAGCCCCGACCACCCCGTCGCTGACCTCTCCCAGGAGCGGATCCAGCGCCGGACGGTCCTCGGCGGCCTCATCAACGAGTACGAGAGAGTCGCATAGCATCCCAGGTCAGCACATGTGGCCGAGTTCTGGAACCCCACAGGCTGTCAGACGGCGATGAGTACGACGAGATGCGCCGGTGGCCGGCGCTAAGCGATGATCTTCTGCGTGGGCCGCCCTCGGCCACATCGCGGTAGCGCTTAAACGGGACTATCCGGCTTGGGCTTTCGCCGCGTCGGCGCCATGCCGGCGGCCGGGGGAACGGTACGGTGAGCTTTATGAGTGCTCAGCCGGAGGGATCTTCTGAACTGCCGTACGAGGTGATCCACCTCGGTGGCCACGCCGCCGTGGTCGTGCCGCTGGCCGACTTCATGCGGCTGCGGGCGCTGGAGCAGCTCGCCACCGCGCAGGAGCTGGAGGACGCCGAGGACGCTGCGGCGTTGCAGGATTGGAAGGCACGGGACGCAGCGGGGCAGACCTCCTACGTGCCCGCTGATGAGGTGCGGCGCCGGCTGGGCCTGGCCAGGTGAGCCTTGGCGTTGTCTACGAGGAGAAGGCGATCGACCAGGCGGCCGGATTCCTCGCTGATGACTCAGTGGGCATAGCCGCGGTGCTGGACGCCGTGGACGGCCTCGCCGATGATCCCCGTCCGGCCGCATCGTTCCCCTACGGGTCACCTGACCGGCGGCGGTTGCGGGTCGGCCGGTACCGCGTGTTCTACGAGATCCGCGGCGACGTCGTGTCAATCGGCCACATCGCCCGGGGAACAGCTAGCGGCTGATCTGCCCGGCCATTGTCACGTGGATGTGGACCTGGCCGCCGACGACCTCGCCGGTCCCGCTCATCTCGGCGGGCAGGTTGTAGTCGGTGATGATGTGCCCCCGTTCCGGGGTCCGATCTCCTCAGATCTCACGTCTCGGCCTCGGTTTCCCCCTCCCGCGGCGCGAACAGGACCGCTTGCAAAAGCACCTCGGGTTCCGGCTGGGGATCGTTCGCATGGTCAGCGAGATAGGAGACCATCGCGTCAAGCAGGTCCCGGTTCACCGGGCCTCCCAGGGGACGAGGTACGCGCGTCATCACGCCCCCACCTCCAGGTCGTACTCAGCGGTCGTGACTAGGTGACCGGTGCGCCCGGTCCACTGCACGAAGATCCCGCTGTGCTCGTCCGCGACCGCTTCAGCCTCGGACCTGTCGGTAAAGGCCCCTATCCAGTTCGCGGGCTGTCCGACGGTGTAGGTGGTGGCACCGGAGTCAGCGAGCTGCGCCCATTCCCTGGCGCTAACTTACTACGGGGTAAGCGCCGCGTCACCGTACAGGTTCTATTCCGCACGATGTAACGGCGCTCAGTGCACCACAAGTGTCCTGACAAAATCTCAATGGCTCAACCTCGGCCTAGTGCTCGGGCAAGGTCAGGACCACTGGGCGCTGGATACCCCGGACGTGGCCATTCGGAGCGGGCCCCGCCTTGACAATGCCGCATGTGATTCTGCAGTTACACGCCTTGCTGAAACGCTCGCGCTTGAGACCCGTTTCGTTAACGCCCCCCTTTACCGGCTAAAGGCAATCGATCTCGCACCGGGCCGCATAGCGGGAGCCTTCGGTATCACGAGTTTCGTTGAGTACGCCCTTACGCTNNGACGCAATGAGCAGAGGTCTTACGCCTACCCACGGCGCCCTGCCGTTGCGTGATCGCCATGTGCCAGACCTAGCGGCACTGACCGACCTGACGCGCCGAATCTGCGTCGGTGGCCCCGTTGCACTTACAGCGATTGCGCGGTCACACGGCCGCCGACGTGGCACCGGTCCTGATTATGTGCTGCTGGTCCAGGAACGCTCCAGCCGCGTCCTGAACGCCGCACGGCGTCTAGCGGTCATCCCCAAAGCCTTTCACCAGCCACTCGTTGATCCCGGCGAGGATACAGACCTGCTCGCGACGATCGAACGCGAGATGGAAGAAGAGCTGCTAGGACGGCTAGAACTGGACGGTGATCAACCCCAGCGAAATGCCGACCCGATGCATGTGACCCGGCTCTCTGAACCGATGCGGTGGCTGATCGATCACAGCGACACGGAGCCATGGAGGACGGAGTGCACTGCCTTCGGAATTAATGCGATGAGCGGAAACTTCGAATTCGCGTCTCTTGTCGTCATTAACGATGACAGGTGGTGGGACCTCTACGGCGGGGTCATTGAGGCGAACTGGGAGGCCGAAGGGCTGCGCCGGTACTCGACTCAGGACAGCGGGTCTCTGGCGGCGCTGATCAACGACCCGGCATGGAGCAACGAGGGACTGTTCGCACTACTTGAAGGGCTCCGCCGCCTTCGNNACACAGGCAACGCTGCCGACGAGTCAGAGCAATATCGCGGCTGGCTGGTAGGCCACTTTATCGATCCGGCAAACGGCGCCGTACGGAAGACCGACGCTCTTGAGGTGAAGTGGGGCATCCATCCTGCGGGGCAGAAACGCCCCGAATGGACTGAGGGCGAGGATCGGTCGACACTTGTCATCATGGTCAGCGGCAGGTTCCGCGTAGACCTCTCGNNCAGACAGCGTCACGCTCACCCGTCAGGGTGACTATGTCACATGGGGGCCAGGAATTGACCACTCTTGGCAGGCAGGCAGAATCGGACTCTGTGGTCATTACCGTTCGCTGGCCGTCGGCACCAGCGTGACGCTGCGAACCAGCGGGGACGTGGGCAGCAACTGTTCCCACGATGAGAGGACATCGGCGCATTCACCCAGCACGTGGCAGCTGTGCCCCCTGACCTGCCACAAAGGCCCTCGAAGGGGATGGGCATCCTGGAAGTGGCAATCCGACGCGAGGACGGCCCGCCACCCCTTCAGGCCGCTTCGCGCTACTGGTCAGGCGATGCGGCAGAGCAGGCTTTCCAGCCAGTCGAGAACGGACTCTTCCCCGTCTGCCAACACGCGGAGGTCATCACCTTTCACGAGCACCATCGTGTAAGGCTCTCCGCTCAGCCTCTTCACCGCTTCGTGGGCTTCACTGGTGAACCCGCCAGGTGCTACCACGAGGCCGATTCTCGCCCCGGATGCGTGCGTCGGCTCCGGATGGATTCCGCGACCTGCGCGCTTTCTGAGCCCGTTATTTGCCTGCCCGGTTGGACAATGGCTCCAACGCGCCTCGGGGCGGGGCTCAGGCCGTATGGCACGGAAAGCGGCCATCGGGCGCAATCCGGCACAGCAGACCTTAAGCATGCGGTGAATTCCCTAAACGTCTTCATATCCGGATTCAGCAACCCTGTTACCTGGTCTGACTCCGGTTAACTGCTGCATCATGGCCGGTCAGATGCATGCAGGTATAGAGGCGTGCACGCGCAACTCGTGTGCCTGATTGGATAAGGCTGGATTGGAGAAAATCTGCCCCGGGCTTGAACCGGCTTGAGACAGTCTCCGTTCTAG